>NZ_JAEQDD010000153.1:0-9476 GCF_020737885.1 Microcoleus sp. PH2017_34_RAT_O_A
TGTAAGGCTAACACTGCATAATTTCAGCCCAAAAGCGTTTGGCTTCCAAGTTTTCACAACTGATAAAAAAATCCGACCCACATCTGCGGAATGTGGGCTTTAATTTGTAAGAAGACTTATTATTCCAGTTTCAATCCCTGATAGGGATTTATGGGTTTTCCGGCTCGCGGCCCCGGAATTCCTAGAAAGTGGCTACGTTTCAATCCCTGATAGGGATTTATGGGTTTTCCGGCATGAATTCATTCTGCTTAATCGATCAGGCATTTATCAGTTTCAATCCCTGATAGGGATTTATGGGTTTTCCGGCGCCACTCCAATCAAATTCTTTGAGTGAATGAGTACGGTTTCAATCCCTGATAGGGATTTATGGGTTTTCCGGCATTAAAGCCTTTACAATTATTCTTTACAAGAAGCGCGTTTCAATCCCTGATAGGGATTTATGGGTTTTCCGGCTCACTAATTCTCTGGTTCGAGCATTGGTAGCCCGCAAAGAAGGTTTCAATCCCTGATAGGGATTTATGGGTTTTCCGGCGAAACAGATTTTTGAGATTTGGAAAAGGCTGCATGATGTTTCAATCCCTGATAGGGATTTATGGGTTTTCCGGCGGCAAAGGGTGTTTTTTATTGCCATCTTGTCTCCCGGTTTCAATCCCTGATAGGGATTTATGGGTTTTCCGGCGCGCTTTCACTCAAAATCCGCACCACGTCTGTCCACTCCGTTTCAATCCCTGATAGGGATTTATGGGTTTTCCGGCCTGCTGCCATTGCAGTAGTAGTTAAAGAAGAGTAGTTTCAATCCCTGATAGGGATTTATGGGTTTTCCGGCGCCCCAAAAAGGTGGCTAACTGGCGGCAGGTGTACCCAGTTTCAATCCCTGATAGGGATTTATGGGTTTTCCGGCTTTTAAATAGCGTCAAAGAAGAGATGAAAGAAATAGTTAGTTTCAATCCCTGATAGGGATTTATGGGTTTTCCGGCCAATTTGCTGGTTGAGGGCGTTTGAATTTGACGCTGTTTCAATCCCTGATAGGGATTTATGGGTTTTCCGGCAGAAATGCAAAATTTAGTAGGCATTGAAGGCGACTGTTTCAATCCCTGATAGGGATTTATGGGTTTTCCGGCGATTCGTCAAAGTGGTTGCAAAACTTGATTATTTTGTTTCAATCCCTGATAGGGATTTATGGGTTTTCCGGCTCGATATCGAGATAGCACTCGATCCGAGTTTGGAATTTGTTTCAATCCCTGATAGGGATTTATGGGTTTTCCGGCCAAAAAGCTGATACAAGTGTGAGTGGCGATCGCATGAGTTTCAATCCCTGATAGGGATTTATGGGTTTTCCGGCGCTGCCTTGCGGTTGGCGCTTGTGTCCGGCAGACCGTTTCAATCCCTGATAGGGATTTATGGGTTTTCCGGCCCATAATGATGAAAAAAGTTAAAGCCAAGGATAAGTTTCAATCCCTGATAGGGATTTATGGGTTTTCCGGCTTTTCAAGGAATCCCCCCGATTGAGCAAGAGGGCAATGTTTCAATCCCTGATAGGGATTTATGGGTTTTCCGGCGAGGCAATATTGATTCTTCCGAGGTTGCCCTGATTGTCAGTTTCAATCCCTGATAGGGATTTATGGGTTTTCCGGCGACAGTTGATACTGCATTCTAGAAGTAATTCGGAGTTTCAATCCCTGATAGGGATTTATGGGTTTTCCGGCCCTCGTGAATGAAATCGAGCTTCTTGTCGATTTGGTTTCAATCCCTGATAGGGATTTATGGGTTTTCCGGCGGAGAGTATCAAGTCATGAGTCCAGTCAGCCATACCAAGTTTCAATCCCTGATAGGGATTTATGGGTTTTCCGGCTTGCTCGGCAAGAGATTTGTAGTAGGGGTGAGGTCTAAGTTTCAATCCCTGATAGGGATTTATGGGTTTTCCGGCCCGGTGCTGCCGAAGAGAAATCCTCTCGTTTTTGTAGTTTCAATCCCTGATAGGGATTTATGGGTTTTCCGGCGCGGACAATTCCAAAATCATCATGTACGTAAAAGTTTCAATCCCTGATAGGGATTTATGGGTTTTCCGGCCAAAGAGCCAAAATCGGATTGTGGAAATTACCCGTTTCAATCCCTGATAGGGATTTATGGGTTTTCCGGCCGCCCGCTCCAGAAGCTTTGCTGTATTTGGTTTTCAAGGTGCAGTTCCGTGAATCTAAAACTAAAGTACCATTCTAGCCTTCGGCTTGTCAATCCCCAATTTTTCATACTCACTCCAAAACGTTATCCTGTAAAGCTTCCAGACTTTCCGTGAATCGTTTTTTCAGAAGAGGGGCATCAAATCCTTGCGGAACATGAGTTTGAGCAAAAAAATTTCATACCTCTATTTTAACACCTACCGGTTCACGGAAACTAAGCAAAAAATATTGTTCGATCGCGCGATCGAACCAAACCACGCCCTCAATCCTACGCAAAACCCATCAAAAACAGATGCTGCGTTGGCGAAGCCTGCCCGTTGGCGAAGCCGCCCTGAAAGGGCTAGGGCTTATGCTTCGTTCCTCGCAATGACATAATACGCGATCGATACGTAAGTCTTGACCCGATCGCACAAAAGCTATCATAAATAAACCGTCAACCTCTATCATCGTCGCCGCATCATGAACCCTGCCCTCACTCAATTTGGCACTCAAATGTCCCAACTCACAGGAGTTCGGGCAATTATGAAAGATATTATAGAAACACTCAGAGCCGGCCACGGGCAGGAATTTATCAACTTAAGCGCCGGAAATCCGGTGATTTTGCCGGAAGTCGAGCAATTGTGGCGCGATTGCACTGCGGAACTTTTAGCCAGCCCCGAATACGGCGAAGTCGTTTGTCGCTACGGTTCCAGCCAAGGTTATCAGCCCTTTATCGATGCAGTATTGGCCGACTTTAACCAACGTTACAATCTCAATTTGACCGATCGCAACATTTTAATTACTCCGGGAAGTCAATCAATCTACTTCTACGCAGCCAACGCTTTCGGAGGCTACACTGCACCAGTCGCCGACACTTCCGATCCCAAATCTCAAATCCGCAACCTAAAGTCGATCGTCCTTCCCCTCAGCCCAGACTACACCGGTTACGGCGGCGTCAGCCTAATTCCCGAAGCAGTCATCGCCTGCAAACCCACCCTAGATATTGATGCAGCCGCCCACCGATTCAAATACCGCCCGGATTTCAGCCAACTGTCGATCGATGAAACCAGCGGTTGCGTGATCTTTTCCCGTCCCTGCAACCCCACGGGAAACGTCCTCACCGACGACGAAGTGCAGAAAATCGCCGATTTAGCAGCCGCTTTCGACGTGCCGGTGTTAGTCGATTCCGCCTACGGGCCTCCCTTCCCGGCCTTGAACTTTACCGAAATGAAGCCGATTTTCGGCGGCAATATCGTCCACTGCATGAGTTTGTCAAAAGCCGGATTACCGGGTGAAAGAATCGGAATTGCGATCGGCGATGAAGGAATTATTCAAATATTAGAGTCTTTTCAGACCAATATGTGCATTCACTCGCCGAGATACGGACAGGCGATCGCAGCTAGGGCCATTGCTTCCGGCGCCCTAGCCGACATTTCCCTCAACGTAATTCGCCCGTACTATCAAAGCAAATTTGCAGTAGTTGAAAGCACGTTAGAACACGCAATGCCGAAGGATTTGCCATGGTTCTTGCACCGAGGTGAAGGAGCAATCTTTGCCTGGTTGTGGCTCAAAGATTTGCCAATGACTGATTGGGAAATGTATCAAGAATTGAAAAAAGTCGGCGTGATTGTGGTACCGGGAAGTTCTTTTTTCCCCGGTTTGCGGGAAGATTGGCAGCACAAACACGAGTGTTTGCGAATTAGTTTGACTGCGACAAATGATGAGATTGAAACTGCGATGAAACGTTTGGCTCAACTGGTAGAAAAAGTTTATCAATAGCAGTTGTCAGACAGATGAGGTACGTTGTTGGGCTTCAGCCCTCTTAGTTTAAGCGGTTATGTAAGCTGTCAGTCATATAGCGGTTCTCAGACAGATGAGGTATGTTGTTGGGCTTCAGCCCTCTTAGTTTAAGCGGTTATGTAAGCTGTCAATTATACCTCATCTTTTTGAGAAAGGCTATATCTTAATTTGTTATTAGATGACACGGCGGTTTTTACCGCCCGTCTTCTTTGTACTCGTTACTAGAACGAACCAGTTATAGCATTTATCAGAAAGATGATGAATGTAAATGGAGTTTTTGATGCCACCTCGCTTAGTATATAATCACTACTCTCAGAGGGCTGAAGCCCAACAACGTACCTTGCTTTTTTGAGAACCGCTATATGTCGTTTCTGGTTTCATCGGAATGATTTAACCTTACTAGGGCGCAGAGGACACAGAGAGAGAATAGAGAGATTAATACAGGACGATGAAGAGTGGATTTGATATTAAACCAGAAGCGCCTTCTTCCTTCTTCCTTCTTCCTTCTTCCTTCTTCCTTCTTCCTTCTTCCTTCTTCCTTCTTCCTTCCTTCTTCCTTCGATCGACTACAATTTAATAAATATAATTAGAGGCACGGTAGTTATGGCAGTGCAATTAATCAAAAGATTGCTCACCGTAGAAGAATATCATTTAATGGGTAAAGCTGGTATTTTTCCCCAGGGCGATCGCGTAGAATTGATCGAAGGAGAACTTGTACAAATGGCAGCCATTGGAACTCGCCACGCCGGATGTGTCAACCGCCTCAACAGACTCTCGGCTGCAATTCCCGAAACAAGAGCGATTATTGCTATCCAAAATCCTGTTCAGTTGACCGATCGCACTGAACCTCAACCTGATGTAGTATTTCTACAACCCCGTGCTGATTATTATTCAACGGCACATCCTACACCATCAGAAGTTTTGCTGTTGATAGAAGTATGTGATAGTACGGTGGATTACGATCGAGATGTGAAAGTTCCCATTTACGCGCGATCGCAAATTGCAGAGGTTTGGCTAGTAGATTTAGAAGCACAATGCTTAGAAGTATACCGCCAGCCAACACCCAACGGTTACAGTTTAATCCAAAAGTTTTGGCGCGGTCAACAAGTTTCGCCTCTAGCATTTCCTGATTGGGAAGTGAATATCGACTTCGTACTCGGATAGTTGCAGCAAGGGGAGCATCTCAGTTTTTCATTTATAGTGCGAGCGTCTTCGCTCGCGAGTATTATACACCTCGCGAGCGAGGACGCTCGCACTACAATAAAAAATATTTTTTGCAACAATGAGATGCTCCCGCAGCAAGCATTCCCAATTACCCATTCCCAATTACCCATTCCCAAAATTAAACTACCCGATAAACAAAACTTAAAGTCGCCCAAACATTCACATCCAAAGCCAAATCATCCGTCGATATCCCCAGTTTCTGCACGCCCGGAATACTAGCCACGTGCAAATCTTCCAACACAGCCCGCGCCACATTTAAAGGATTCAACAACATCACCGGCAAAGTATCCCTTGTTTGCTGCATTTCCGCTGCTATTGCTGCCAAAGTGCGATCGAACTGACTCTCACTAACTATAATCAAAGTTTCCGCCAAACCCAAAGCCCCAGACACCGCCAAGCCCAAAGCCCCAGCCGCTGGCACGCTTAAATTATCCCCAGGGGCGATCGCCATTGACATCGCACCAGCATCACTTTCAGCCTGATAATTCATCGCCAACAACCGTCCAGCGGTATCCGAGGAAAACACCGCAGCATAAACCGGGCGATCGCTCTCGTTATATAATCTATATTGAATTCGGCTGCCGATCGGCAAACTTAGTATACCCAAGTTACTCGATTTCTCGCTTGGAGCGCTCAGGGGTTCCAACCGGTAATCACCACTCGCCCGCACCGACTCCCGCTGCACCATCACCCGGGCTTGCGGCGCTAGAGTTGCCAAAACCGCCCGCACCTTCAGCCGCGAAGATGTCTCATTGACAGTCAGCCGCAGCAACTTCCCCGCCTGTAAAGCTTTCAACTGCGGAATCAACCGCTGCACCGCCACCTTAACGGCTTCTCCCCCGTCGCCCTGAGTGTCGGGAATCAGCATTTGGCTGACAGAAAACAAACCGTAGCGGCCTTGATACAAAGCAGGCTCGTAAGCCGCAGGAGTCTGAGCGACAATGGTTTCAGAGACTCTCCCGAACCGAAAGTCAGCCGGTTGCTCGCTCCCTACGGCTGAAACTTGCGGTACAGTCGCGAAAGCACTGGTAGCATCCACCCGCTCGATTCGTTCCAAACCAGAGTCTAAAGCTACTGTCAAACCGATGTTTCGCGGCAATACCCGAATTTCTTCCCTCACCAAATCGCCGGCTGTTAATTGCCCTTTTGTACGATCGAGCTTATCTAAAATTTGAGCTTTTGCAGACAAACCGGTGCGCGATCGCAGCAACAGTCGTGAAGTATAGTTGCTATTCTCTAGGGAATCGCTGTCGATCGATTTAACCGACGAATCCACAGCAAACACCGAGCCCTCGCAGCACTCCAAAACCCCAGCCGACAACCCGCCCAGCCACAACTGCACAGTTTTGCCGCCATCTTCCACCGCCGTCACAGCCCCGTCAGCAGCAGCGGAATTTAACATTAAACTTGTGGCAAAATTCAGCGCCGGTGCGGTTGTTAAATTGTCAGGGCGAATTTGCGGTTGCTGCGATAATCCCGCTATTTGCTCGACTGCGCCCGCCGCCCGACTAAAACTGACGCTGAAACTGCTAGCCGGAGTCGCTAACCACAGACTTTGGGTGAGGGCGTAGGTAAACAAACCCGCAGTAAATCCGTTCCATTCTTGTTCCCCGGCGATTTGGGAATTGGCGGCCGCACTCAGCAGGGCGATCGCAGAACGGTTGTTTTTGCCTGCCTGGAGACCTTCAACAAACGTTAATTCTGCGAGGCTTGGCTGCCCGATGGTGGGGCGCGGACGGGAACGGATGCGAAAGTTGCCATTTTTGAGGAAACCCGGGTAGGTGTGACTGGTGTCGAGGATGGCGATCGCATTTTCTGTGGCGAGCGATCGTACCAACTGCAACACCGTTTCCTCTAAAATATCGTTGACCGATCGATTTTCCAGCAGCGGTACCACATCATTCGCCGGCACCAAACTGTTTTGCATTTTTCCCGGAGAGTCTCCAAAACTAACTCGACTACCGCAGCCGCTAAAGTGAAAAACCACCACATCACCCGGTTTTGCTTGTTCCCTCAAATGAGTTACAAAAGCCGTCTCGATATTGTCCCTGGTAGCGCCAGCATCAGTCAAAGTCAGAATATCCGACGGCGCAAACCCAAACCGATATACCAGCAATTCCCGCTGCAATTCCACATCCGTCACACAGCCGTGTAGGGGCGAATCTGGATATTGGTCAACCCCCACCAACAAAGCCAATTTACGCGCTGTTGGCTGGGCTAAAGCTTCCAAGTAGCGCGATCCCAACCGCAACCATCCAGCCTCGCTGATTCCGATGGCGGCCAGCACCCGGCCAGCTTGCTGCAAAAATTCCCGCCGCTTGAGTCCCATTTTTAAAGAGTTTTGAATTTTATGTTTTGAATTTCAAGTTAAATACCCCTCTCTAATTTTAGGGGCTTTCATTAGATTGTGACTTATACCAATTCTGAAAACTTATACAACATTAGTAGGATGCGTCGCAAATCTCAAAACCCTGGAATCCAGTAGATGCTGACTGTTAATTCTTAAGATATAGCGGTTCTCAAAAAAGTGAGGTATGCCCTAATGCCCGGTTTTGCGGGTTTTGCCGGCGCAGGCCTATTCCCTATTCCCAGTCGTACCTCATATGAGATCTCGAAAGGCTATAACTTCGGGAGCATCTCATTTTTGTAAAAAGCATTTTTTTCTTATAGTGCTGTCCCCGCTCGCGTATCGTAATAATACGCGAGCGGGGACAGCACTATTAAATGCAAAACTGAGATGATCCCATAACTTCTAAGTTTTAACTTTTGAGTTTCAAGCTTAAATTTTACAATTTAAAACTCAAAACCCCCAACTCAAAACTATTCAGAATGCCACCAATACCAAAGTTCAAGACTTAAATCTCGTAACTAAAAATATTCATAGCCTTCGCCAATTCGGCGGCGACTTCGGGTCGAGAAAACTGCGGTGGTGGCAATTTTCCAGCGCGCAGCATCTCGCGCACTTTGGTTCCCGACAAATGCACCCGCTGTTCCGGAGTGCTGGGACTTGTTTTAGTTGTACCCATTTGTTCCGTCACCTTGCAATAGAAAGCGTGCTCGAATTTCATCGGCACAATTCCCAATTCAGAAGGCTCGAACTCGTCAAAAATGTGTTGGGCGTCGAAGGTGCCGTAATAATCGCCAACTCCAGCGTGATCGCGCCCGACAATAAAGTGAGTGCAGCCGTAGTTTTTGCGAATTAAAGCGTGAAAAATTGCTTCTCTGGGGCCGGCGTAGCGCATAGCCGCCGGATTAATTGCCAAGATTACGCGATCTTTTGGATAGTATTTATCTAGCAGGATTTCGTAGCAGCGCATCCGCACGTCAGCAGGGATATCATCATCTTTAGTTGTCCCGACTAACGGGTGCAAAAATAATCCGTCTACTGTTTCTAAGGCGCATTTTTGGATGTATTCGTGGGCCCGGTGGATGGGGTTTCGGGTTTGGAAACCGACTATGGTTTTCCATCCTTTTTCTTTGAACAGTATTCTCGATTTCGCCGGGTCAATTTGATATTGCGGAAACCGCGCATCTAGTTCGCGTTCCAGCAGCCAAACTTCGCCTGCGAGGTTCACTGACCCGGATTGGTCTACTACTTGAACGCCCGGGTGTTTGAGATCGTCGGTACGGTAGACGTTGAGGGCTTCTTCTTCTTTGCTGTAGCGGTATTTTTCTGCAAGTTCCAAGATACCGGCAAATTCACCAGCCGGGGAGTCGAGGCGGACTAAGGCGCCTTCGGTGAGGGTGTCGGCGACTGCTTCGCTGACTGAAAGGGTGATGGGAATCGACCAGGGGAGGCCGTTGGAGAGGCGCATTTCTTTGACTACCGATCGATAATCAGCTTCTACCATGAACCCTTTGAGAGGACTGAAGGCGCCGATCGCGATCATTTGCAAGTCAGAGATCGATCGATCCGAAAGCTGGACTCGCGGCAGGGACTCTGCTTTGTCAAAAAATTCCTGTCTTTGGTCTAGTGTCGCAATGCGGTTGACCAGGATGCCGCCGTGAGGGGCAATGCGGTCTGAATGCTGGCTCATGTCGATTTGAAGTTGTTGGTTTTATCTGCCAGAGTACATACTACCAAGGCCAGGCCGTAAATCTACATTATTTTTTAATTTTTCTGGAGTTTTGCAGAATGCTGATGAAGGCGGGGCTGCGATTCTTTAAGGAATGAGAATTAAATAACTTACAATTTTAATTAGACCTCTTGCAAAAATCCTTTTAACCAAATTTTGGGACGGGCTAGAAGCCCATCCCACAAGAAAAAAGATTTTTGTGGGATGGGCTTCTAGCCCG
>NZ_JAEQDD010000154.1:0-9382 GCF_020737885.1 Microcoleus sp. PH2017_34_RAT_O_A
GAAACCCAGATAAATCGTCTGCCCAATCTTCACAAATGGTTTGTGGAAATTTTCGCTAAACCCACATAGCTATTGGATCATTCTTTTTGTGGAGGCCTCGAAATGTTTTCACACCACGTCGATTTAATTCAGCAAAAACTGCATCGACATCTTGAACTCGAAAACAAAAATGTCCGATGCCTGTTGTCCTTAATCCCTCACCAAGATTAGTCGCGATCGGCATTCCTGATTGTGACTGAGTAGAGCCAATAATTTCGATGCGAAAGCCATATACACTGAGATAAGCCAATTTCAGATCTGGGAAAACGCCTACTGTCCATTCATGTTTGATCGTCGCATCTAGCTTTTCTTGATACCACTGAAGCGTTTCCTCATAGTTCGGTACATTCAAGCAAACATGATCGATTTGCATTGAACTCAGAGGATTTGAGCCTAGAGTTGAAGATGTTTGAGTTAAAATTGTCATTTGAATCTCCTGTAATTGTGAATGTTCTAGATACCTCAGAGTCTTACCGTGTGATATGCGTCAGGCAGCTTCAGAGGCAACTTCCTGTCCTACTGCAAGCTCTAAATGCTTCACTCCTGACGATAGAAAAGCAGTTGCAGCCCGTTCGCTCTCAGTACGATCCACATCCATCAGTGGTGTAGATGAAATCGTGAGGGCGAGGCGATCGCCCAAGGTCGCAACTCCAACGTTCCGCCCTGCCACACCTGAAGTGACAGCAGGTGCATGGAGTGCTTTAATCCGAATATTGCCGTATTGTTGAGCCATATCGATGCGACCGAGATTTGTGACGTTCAGCTGACAGAGATATTGCGATTTCGCTGCTTCAACAAGGGCGGTGGCATCGGTGAGATTTGCCATTGTGGGTTGTCGAAGTTGGCGCTCCTCGACTACCTGCTGGGCAATGTCAATTTGTGAGAGTTGAGATTTGACCGATCGCGCAACGTCCCAAAACGCGGAATCCGCCTGAAGGGAATGAGTCGTCGTACAATTGCAAATATAAAGCCCAACTCCATCTGGCATCGGTAAAGATAGCTGCGCTCGCACATTGACAGGGTGGAAACATCGCATCATATCGCTGGATTTGGCATCTTGCTGAGTGAGAGCGAGCAAGAATGCTGCGCTGATTGCGCCGTGTACGGTTGTGTGTTCAGCTCGACTGCGTTGTATCAGTTGCTGGGTGAATTCGGGAGAGAGGAGAACGGTGTGAATGTGGGGTCGGGGACGACGAGATAGGGGTGGTGGATAGTCCGTGGGCTTAGCGGTCGCTTCTGGAGACGGTGCAATGCCAGGAAGCGCTGATTCGAGCGATAATGCCACAGAAAGGTCTGACCACTCAAATATTTTGTCTCCTAACCCTTGAAGAATATCTCGCATCAGATAAACGCCAGATAGCCCATCTGCGATCGCATGATGGCAAATAATCATCAGTTCGGATTCAGCCCCCGATTGCAGCAGTACAACTCGCAGTAAAGGTGCAACCTGCCAATCCAACGAGCGAGCCAGTTCAACTTCGAGTTCTGCTTGCCAGTGCCGATCGTTCGTTCTCGCGACCAGCCGCAGCGGAATCTCGTCGTCGGTTTCGACAAATTTAGGCTGTCCGATCGCGTCAGTGGCGATGCGGACTCGGAGCAGAGGATGGTGTTGCTGAACTTGCCTAAGCACCGTCGAAAGTTGCTCGGAACTAAACTGCCCCTGAAGTTTCGCAACGGTGGCAAAATCTAGCGGATAAAACTGGTTGCAGAGCCAACATAAATGTTCAAATGCGCCTAAATACCGTTCCATGAGGGACTCCTATTGCTATCCTCAGTTTGTTGGATCGAGAGATAGATGAATGATAAGTAATGATGTTGCTAGTCGCGCCCTGCCACAATAATCTTTTCTGCTAAACAGATCGGGTTAGAAAACATTACCTCGTGACTACCGGGCATTTGTACAAGCCGAAATAGCCCCAAGCGGTTAGACATTCTCGGATGCCAACCCCACTGTTCGCCTTGAGGAAGGACATTATCTTCTGTACAGTAGAGGTAACTTTTGAGAATGGGCAGCGAGTAAAACTGCTTCAAGTCCAACTTGTCAATTAACGGTTGATACGGTTCAGGTGATAATTGTGCGTAACTGGATTTAGCCAATTCTAGGTCAGCGTCGTTGAGAAACGCTTCTCGCCAAACCTCAAAAGGCATCATTATCGTACGATTGTCCGATTCTCTCGCTAGATTGTCGAATAACGCTTGAGAGTCGGGCGGGATGTTATTTCTAAGGCTCTCCCCATCCTTGAGGACAAAGGCATTGAAGAAGATGAGCCGTCGAATGCGATGAGGAATTGCTTCGGCAACTTTCGCAATAATTGTCCCGCCGAAACTATGTCCTAATAGGACAATATCGGTTAAGTCTTTATCAAGGATGTAATCGACGATCGATTGTGTACATTGAGCATGGTTAACGTTTTTGTTCGCGCCTTTCCCGTGTCCAGCGATCGTAGGAGCAAAAGCTAGATGTCCTTTAGCTTCTAGCTGGTCAATGACTGGTTTCCAAGCAGAACCATCATGCCAGGAGCCATGAACTAAGACAAAAATTGACATTGGATAACTCCTATTATTTAGTCGCGATCGCCAGCACGATCGATCAGTGCGTTTGAGGGCAAGCTCGGATTGAGTAGCTTGCGCGCACTGTCAACCCCGACAACGGGAAGTGTACCCGGATCGAGCAAGCCGAGCTGAACCAATACACTTGCCTGATCCCAGTAGAGGTGTTCGTGGGCTAACTTGCCGTCGCGGAACTGAACAATCGCTACCACTGCCACTTCAATCCTTTTCCCTGTCGGAGCAATACCAGGTAGCATCCAGTCCATCTGGACGGTATGAGTGAACTTAGCCAGCATTTCATCAACAAGCTGGTCGGTTCCGATCGTACGTGAGATCGGAATTAGCTCGATGTCCGGCGGCATCTGTGGAATGAAGTATTTGGAATAAAACTCGCGCAGTGCTGGTTTCCCGACTCCCCCAGTCATTATCGGGATGTGGTTAACGTAAGCATCTTCAACCATCGTAGCAAGGGCATCTTCAGTACTGTGAGTGCCAAACTCGTACCCCAAATGCTCTTCCCAGAGTTCTTGCAAAAACTCCTGGGCTGGTGTCAAGTTGGTGCTTGCCTTTCTATTTGCTTGTTCGTCTACAGTTTGTTTGTTGACCATGTTATATTCTCCTGGTTCTATGTATCTAGAGTTTATTCAGTTCCAATGCTTAACTTCTTTCAGATTCTTACGATGATTTGTCAGATTCTTATCTAAATATTTCCGCTTTATACTGTTTCCGATTTGAGTGATCGCAGGTCACTGATTATTCCTGCTGAAGAAAGTCCAGTAACACGGGATTGACCCGATCGGCGTGAGTCCAGTTAATGGCGTGCGGTCCGCCAGGGATGACAACAAGTTGACTGTAATTGAAAATTAACTCGCTGTATATCCGCCATCGTTGGCGTAGCCTCTCCGACAGGAGAATCGCCAAAGACTGACCTGTGATGTAGCTCGCAGCATCAGAATAGAGAAAAATTGCAGCGCGTTTTTATCACTCAGTCAATTGCAGGACAATCTTGCCTCGCATTCTTCCCTTTTCTAAACGTTGATGAGCTTGAACGATGTCACTCCAAGGCAGAACTGAATCAATGACGGGTCGAATCTGGTCGCGTTCAATCAGGTTTCTCAGTGCGTCCAATTTGTCTCTATATTGAGGACTGAAAACGAAGTGAATCGTCAAATTCTTACCCCAGGCATCAAGAAGTGTTTGAGGCGTTGCAATATCGACGATTGTGACAAGTTTGCCAAATGGACGAATCACTTCTGAGCTATGTCCAATCGTATCGCCGCCAATCGTGTCTAAAACCAAATCAACGCCGCGATCCTTCGTTTTTCGCCCAATCACTTCAATATAATTTTCATGCTTGTAGTCGATGGGATAATCTGCACCCAGTTTCTTAACAAAGTCGAAGTTTTCGGCACTACATGTTGTAAATACATAAGCACCCATTGCTTTCGCTAGTTGAATTGCGATCGAACCGACTCCACCCGCTCCAGCATGAATTAGAACTGTTTCACCGACTTGTAAATTCCCTCTGGTTATAAGGCAATCCCAGGCGGTTCCTCCTGCCAACGGCAAGCAAGCTGCCTCAACATGGGTCAAATTAATCGGCTTAACTGCAACAATGCTTTCTTCTGCAACGTGGTATTGAGCATAACTACCAAACTCGCCAAAAATCTGGGGTGAGTAGTAAACTTCATCTCCAACCTGCAAATGAGTGACTGCCTCTCCAATAGCTTCAATCACGCCCGAAACGTCAACTCCGATAATTGCAGGGAGACGAACTAAATCTTTGTAGTCACCCCGACGAGTTTGATAATCAATGGGGTTGATCGAGGTCGCATATACTCGTACCAGAACTTGGGTCGCTTTTGGAACTGGCTTAGGGATGTTTTGAAATTCAAACACCTCAGCTCCACCAAAAGCGGTCAGTATCGCAGCTTGCATGTACTCCATATCAGCCTCCTTGCGTCTAAAAATTAAGTCCAGTTGTTCTCTCTTGAAATGGATCGATTCACTGTGAGTCCACCATCAAAAATCAAAAATTAACTCGCTGTATATCCGCCATCAATCACTAAAGACTGACCTGTGATGTAACTAGCAGCATCAGAACACAAGAACACAACGGTTGAGGCAATTTCTTCAGGTTTACCCATTCGACCCATCGGCACGATCGACGCAAGTTGCTGCTCTAGAGCAGTATCTTTATTGCTAAAGCGATCGATCATCTCTGTGGCAGTCAGACCAGGATTGACAGCATTAATCCGAATGCCTTGCTGGGCATAGTCGAGTGCAGCGGCCGCGTCAACCCCATCACGGCATGCTTACTGGCAACATAAGGACTTGTCCCGGCAAACGCCACTAACCCGCTGGTTGAAGAATTATTGATAATGACTCCCGTTCCTTGGGTTAGCATCTGTTGAATCTCATATTTCATGCACAGAAACAGTCCCCGCACGTTAATCGCCATCAGTTTATCGAATTGTTCAAGTGAATGTTCATGTAGGGGCTTCATCGGTGATTCGATTCCGGCATTATTGAAGGCACAATCGAGTCGTCCATAGGTTTCGACTGTCTTTTGCACTAATGCTTTGATGTCTTCCTCATTCGAGGCATCTGAATGAACGTATAAGCATTCAGCGCCTTTTTCGCGAATCAGTTTGGCGGTTTTTTCACCTTCTGCATCGCGTCTACCGGAGAACACGACTTTTGCTCCAGCAGCACCAAAGGCGATCGCTGTTGCTCTGCCAATTCCCGATGTACCACCAGTGACTAACGCCACTTTATCTTGCAGTATCATCCTGTTTCTCCTGTTTCAATCAATATTGACCTTCAAAAATCAAACTCCGATCCGTTTAGCAATTACCAACGCCGTGAAGCTTGTCTAATTTTCTGTAAATTCCAGCACAATTTTCCCTTGTGTCCCCCCTCGCTCTAGACGCTGATGTGCTTGAATTATCTGATTCCAAGACAGCGTTGAATCAATGACGGGACGAAGCTGAGTGCGCTCGATTAGTTTTGTTAAAGCATCTAATTTTGCTCGGTATTGTGGCGTGAAAACAAAATGGATAGTCAGATTCTTGCCCCATGCTTCGATGAGTGATTGCGGCGTTTCAGTGTCTACAATACTCACAAGCCTGCCAAATGGGCGAATAATTTCTGGGCTACGCTGGATTGTTTGCCCACCGATCGTATCCAAAACTAAATCAACACCTAGCTTATCTGTTTCTTGATAAATAACTTTCGCGTAATCTTCGTTCTTGTAATCAATGGCTCGATCTGCACCAAGTTTTTTGACAAAATCGAGATTTTTAGAACTGCATGTTGTAAAAACATAGGCTCCCATCGCTTTTGCAAGTTGAATCGCAATTGAACCAACGCCACCAGCACCCGCATGAATTAGAACTGATTCCCCAACTTGAAGATTGCCTCTCGTCACTAGACAATCCCAAGCCGTTCCTCCTGCAAGAGGAAAACACGCTGCTTCAATGTGCGACAAGTTAGAAGGCTTAAGCGCAACAATCCCTGCATCAGCAACATGATATTGAGCATAGCTGCCAGATTTTCCAAAAATCTGTGGCGAGTAATAAACTTCGTCTCCTACCTCAAAGTCTATCACTGATTCTCCAACTGTCTCAATAACCCCTGAAATGTCAACTCCGATAATTGCTGGTAATCGAACCAAGTCTTTGTAGTCACCACGGCGAGTCTTATAGTCAACTGGATTGATCGATGTCGCACACACCCTTACTAGAACCTGATTAGGTTTTGGTATTGGCTTAGGCACAGTTTGAATCTCAAACTTCTCAGCATCACCAAACGCAGTTAATACGGCTGCTTTCATAGATTCCATCTATGCCAACTCTTTTTGATTCTGAAGTATCATTTTATTTCTCCTAGTATTAATTTCGTTGCAATTGACTTGCAGCAATAATCGCTGCCATCAACTCCGTCATGTTCCAGTGCCCGATATATCGATTTCCATTGATAAAAAGGGCTGGAGCAGTTGTCACTCCACTCTGTATTCCACCTTCGATATCTTCATTGATGCGATCGACATGCACTTGTTTAGCCAACTCTTTGAGAAATTGAGGAATGTCAAGTCCTAAATCATTGGCGTACTCAACTAGATAACCATTCTCCAACCTTTGTTGATGGGCAAATAAAGTGTCGTGCATTAACCAAAACTGTCCTTGGACAGCGGCGGCAACGGCTGCTTGGGCTGCCCGTTGAGCGTGAGGGTGAATCTGTGTTTGCGGAAAATGACGGAAGATAAAGCATAAATAATCCTCTCCAAAAGAAGTACTAAGCTCTCGTTTGATCACTTTAATCAGCTTGTAAACGTCCGCACTTCTGGAGTCTTGATAATCTCCATACATCACCAGCACGACCTTGGCACTCAGCACACCTTGCATCCAATCTTGGGTTGAAGGTGGGATAAGTAAGGAACTCTGGCTACGATCGTCGTTCATCTTTCTAGATCTGCATCAAGACCTTGCAATTTACTTGCTCAATCTGTTGATTACATGACTGTTTGCTATAAATTCAATATAGGCGATCGCCTTCAAGCTGTCGTCTATATCAAGTTGAAATTTTTACAGTACAAATTGATAGAGTAACCATTCCATCGCGGAGTAGAAGGTTGGCTATAACTTAAGTTAGAATCGGGTGCACTGATTTGTTTGAGAGTACATTGGTTTGTAGTGGCTATCAGAGTAGGTAGTATCATCAGTCAAACATTTCTCTCCCAATAGGGCGGATTCCCAAATCGTTGAATCAGGAAATCAATAAATATCTGAACACGTCGCGAATGCTTACGATTCGGTAAATACAATGCATAAAAGCAGTTCGTCTAGATTAAATTTAATCTAGACGAACTGCTCAATTTATAGTTAAATTTTAGTCGCTAGCAGTGTGACCAAATCAGCATGAGCTAACACCACATCGGGGCTGCGTTGAAACGCCGCATCATACTTCACAGCAAAGTCATTTCCAGCTTCATCAGGTTTGATACTCCCCACCGATGAATCGGGGGGATTCTTGATGTATTCCACAAAGGGACTTTCAAAGGCGTTATCAATCCACCTCTACCCACTTAGATTGGACAAATCCAACCCTTGCGTATACTTTTACCTTTTTATGCTTTCAGAGTCCATCACAACGCCAGATAGGTACGCTCAATAATTCACTGTTGCTTGTTTGATCAGGCTACGGTCAAGCCGAGACGAACCAACTCAGGAGTTACACCTTATGAAATTATTTCAACACGTAGATGGTTGTTCTTAATCGCTGCACCTATTATATCATTGAAACTCAAGCCGCTGCACTCATTTTTAGGCGACTAAATAAGTCGCAGCCACGTTCCTCCCCATGTCTAAAGCCAGGGGCTTCCCGCTCGTTTTTCGGTGATCACGGCGCGACCTCAGAACTTTGCGCCGCTCATGGCTGCCATGAACGCCATCGGGTTCCAGTACTCGCGGTAGGTGACGATTAGCCCGTTCTTGAACGTGACAAACGTGGCGTAGCTCATTTCATAGGGGTTGCCGTTACTGATCACCCGGCCTGAGACGCTCCACTCGGCAATGGCCATGTTGGGGTCATCGGTAGCGATGATCTTCAGCGTGGGAGTCCGCTGCACGTCAATGACGCTGGGATAGTTCTTCAAATACTCGTAGATAGCCGCTCGGCCCACCAGCTTTCTGGACGCCACGTCGGGCGCGAAGGGGAATTCGACGATCACGTTTTCGTCGCAGAGTTCAGCCCAGCCCTTAATATCTTTGGCTAGGAAAGTGTCCAGACTGCGCTTCAGCAATTGCGCTGCGGTCAGACCCTTGCCAGCCTCTTGCGTGTGTGCGGGTGCGGCGGTGGCAAGCGTGACGTCGCTTGTGAGATGATCTTGTTTCATGTGATTGTGTCCAAGTTGGGGTTGATGATGTTGACTTGCCCCTGCGGCAAATCTCAGAGCTATCGCCCTTTCGGGCGGGGTTGCTTTCACTGATTGCGTACTTCTCTTAGGCCATCCGGGCAGCGATGCTTTCGGCCAGCATCATGGTCGGGAAACCCGTTGCGACGGAGGGCACGTCAGGCCAGATCGAGGCATCGACGACTCGCAGGCTTTTGACGCCACGAACGTGCCCGTCAATATCCACCACGGCCCCGGCATCGCGCGGTCCGCCCATGGGAACCGTGGAGGTCGGATGCCCATAGCTCTGCACAGCGGCGGCCAGTGTGGCGTTGATCGATGCGCGGTCACTCTTAGCCGCGCCCGGCGATAGTTCTTCACCCACCATGCTGGCAAAGGGCTGCTGCCGCGCGATGTTCCGGATGACTTCGATACCATCGACCAAGCGATCGCGATCGCCGCTGTCCGTCAGGAAGCCGAGATCGATGATGGGAGCGGCATGGGGATCACGGCTGGCGATGGTCAGCGTTCCCACGGAACGTGGTCTCACAAGCGCAGCAAAGAGCAAAAACATCACACCGTCCGAGGTTTGCCCACCGTCGGGCATTGGCGCGGTGCTGATGTTCAGATCCGCCTCGCCGCTCGTCGCGTGACGCGATGCCGTCCACAGCATTGCGCCAATGGGAGGATACGCAAGCCCGACGGCTTCCTTAGGAATGAAAATTTAATAACATCAGCGATGTATAATAAATAAATGAGTGAATATGAATAGGTTCATGTTTCGGTATGGATGTCAAATAGTATACCTACTTGGTTATTCTTATGTCGCCCATGATTTGTTGATTTGAATCATTTATCCTAACATAATTTATGTATTACTCAGACGAAATTACTGCTTTA
>NZ_JAEQDD010000155.1:0-9354 GCF_020737885.1 Microcoleus sp. PH2017_34_RAT_O_A
TCTCTTTAAATAACACTTTGAGTGAGTCTGTAAGTTTCAACATGGCTTCAGTTTAGTTCATTCAGTCCGGGACGATTTATTTTTTGGAAGTCCCTAAGACTCGATCGCCTTTAAATTGTCAATCTTCGTCATCTAATGTGATCCCAGCTTGACGCAATTTTTCGGCCAATCTTTCAGCGCGGAGACTTTCGCGATCGGCCCGTTGCCGTTCTTGTTCAGTTCGTTCTTCCGACCACAACAATAACTCGCCTGCTGCATTCCACCACCTCAGCCAACAGCCTGTTCTCCCTTCGTGGGTTCCCTCCCAAACTCCTAAAAATAAGTCTAATCCCGGTATCCAATAACGTCCATTTTCATCAGTTTGTTGCAAGTTATAGCGCTCTGATTCTAAAGCGTAAACTTCTAAACGAGCTGTTTTCGCTCGGAATATAACGTATGTGGGAACTTTGATTACGTGTTCGTAAAAAAACCACTTGCCCACCCGCGATGTAAACTCAACAGAGTATTCTTCTCCGTAGGTTTCCGAGAGAAATTCCATCACAATTTGGGGAATTGTCCCTTCTGTGTGTGGCGTGTAACTGCGGCGGATTTGCGAGACATTTTGGGGATTGACGGGTTTCACGTACATCCAGTCTGGCGCTTTGCAAATAGTTCGCTGTTCGTCGGTAGCTGCTTCTGGCAAACTTATCCCGGCACAAAGGGCAAAGTTGGAAACTATTAAGGCATCCTGGATTAATTCGGGAAATTCTGTTAGTGGCTGGCGTAAAGCTGCGGCTAACAATGGTTGGCTTTCATCTTCCACGGGGTCATCTGGTAGTTGGAAATCTTCTGGTAGTAGCGGCCAGGTGATTGTGAGCTTTGTGGCTGAGTTTTTAGTTGCTACAAACATAGTTTATCAGAGGTTAAATGTTTTAATGGTTAAATTATATCTTTTGGTTTTGGGGATTAATGTTAATATTGTTCGTAGTAAGGACTTTAGTCCTTATCTTCAGAGATTGAGGACTAAAGTCCTTACTACGAACCTTAAGAGTTTACTTTTCGATTCGATCGCCCTACACAGCTTTTATCTTCTGTTTGAGCTCATCTGTCATGGCTAGCAGTTCAGATTGCCCGATCGCACTTTGTTCGCCACTCGCCAACCACTTCAATTGTACAGTCTCGCTTTCAGCTTCCGCATCCCCCAAAACCAAACACGCAACTGCACCACTTCTGTCAGCTCTTTTAAACTGTTTCCCGAAAGCACTGCCGCTCAAATCTATCTCTACACTAAAGCCAGCACTCCGCAATTTTTGAGCCAACAATATTGATTGCTGTTCGGCTTTATCGCCCCGGGATACCAAATAGAAATCCAACTGCGGAACGGGCAAAGGTTGCAACTTTTGCAGCAGGAGAAACAACCGTTCCATACCCATAGCCCAACCGACTGCCGCCGTATCCGGGCCGCCCAATTCCTTGACTAAACCGTCGTAGCGGCCGCCCCCGCAAACTGTGGCTTGCGCTCCCAAATCCTCGGAGATAATTTCAAAAGCGGTGTAGGTATAGTAATCTAAACCGCGCACTAATCTTGGATTTAACTGATAGCTAATTCCTAAACTTGTGAGCATTTGCTGCACTTGCTCGAAGTGATCTCGCGATTCCTCACCCAAATATTCCAAAATGCTCGGCGCACCAGCAACAATTTCTTGAGTGCGCTGATTTTTGCTGTCCAAAATCCGCAGCGGATTGCGAGTCAAGCGATCTTGGGAATCCGCATCTAATTCGTCTTTGTACGGTGTAAAATAATCAATCAACGCTTGCCGATAATTTTGTCTGTCTTGCTTATTTCCGACAGAATTGATATCGAGGCGCAAATTTTTTAAGCCGATCGCTTGCAGGATATCACAGGCGATCGCAATTACCTCGACATCTGCACGGGGATCTGCACTCCCCAATACTTCCACGCCAATTTGAGTGAACTGTCGCTGTCTGCCTGCTTGGGTGCGTTCGTAGCGAAACATCGGCCCAGTATACCACAGACGCTGCACGTCTCCCGCCGCGTACAAACTGTTTTCAATAAATGCTCGCACGACTCCGGCGGTGCCTTCTGGGCGCAAAGTAGTCGATCGATCGCCCTTATCTTTAAAAGTGTACATTTCTTTGCCCACAACATCGGTAGCTTCGCCGATGCCGCGTTCAAATAAAGATGTTTGTTCAAAAATTGGCGTCCGAATTTCTCGATAAGCCGCTTTTTTTAAGATATTTCTAGCGACTTCTTCTATATTTTGCCAATATTGAATTTCAGCGGGCAAAATATCCCGCGTTCCCGGTAAAGTTTTAATTGCACTCATTTTTTTAGTCAGTTGTCAGTTGGCAGTTGTCAGTTGTTGGTTGTTGGTTGTTATTTGTTATTTGTTACTCGTCATTTTTGAGCTGGTGATTTTTATTTGTGACTTCGTATTAATTGCTATTTGGCTCGAATGACAAACAACCAATAACAAATAACCAATAACAAATAACTAATAACTAATAACTACTAACTTAATAATTCCCAAGCTCCGTAGCGATCGCCATAATAAGCCAAAATGCGATCGACCCGCTCGCGGCAGGCCAAATCGAACCCATCAGGATACTGTATCCACAAACCCCCAACTTGGCTGTCGCTGTAATCAAACCGCTGCGACTGCTGCGGAATCAAACCGGTTTCCACCCCTTCAACTTGACGCAAATGGGCTGCCACTTCGCGATACACCGCCAGCGGCAATCCCGGGCATTGAATTTGATAGCGGAGTTGTTTTTCTTGTGCCGTTTGCATCATTTCTTTGCCTGTCCCCAACCATAACCCCTATTTAAGATACTTCTTTATCGATCGGCCCCGGTAGAGGGCAGCAGTTAATATTCTCCATACATACCTTCCCCCACTGCAAAGCCCAGCGCACCAGCGAAACTCGATTGTCAGCGGGCGTCTTGTTCAAGATATTGCTAATGTGGTTGTCAACAGTACGCTTGCTAATCTCTAACTTCTCAGCAATTTTCTCATTGGTCAATCCCGCCGCTACTAACTCTACCACTTGCAATTCTCTGTCCGACAGGGTGACAGGGGTGCCAGAGACGCTCCCGTTCATAAATTTTTCCTATGTGTGCATATTTACCTATATACAATTCTAGAGGATGAGGGATCTAGTATGAAGAGAAAATTAAATTGGCCCGGGCACGGGATCACCAACTCGCTTGCAGAATCGCAGCAAGATGTGTAAACCCAGCCTTGCACGTGGGGTAGCGGATGCTAGATTTACCTGCGCGCACTGGAAATCCGCGCCCAAAAAACCGCAGATGTTGGCACGTCAAACTACTGATACGCCCGCGCTGTACTTGTGCGTTGAGCGGGTAACTGCCACTATCAGTAAGTCTGATATTATAGGAGCAGCTATTACAAAATAGCTGGCAATTTTCCCTACTGGGAATCTAGGTAGAGATAATTATTGACCAGTCTGGTGCTAGTCTAAAATCTAAAATCTAAAATCTAAAATCTAAAATCAATATGACTTATCCTCGCGTTTTGTGTCTGGGTGAAATTTTATTTGATTGTTTAGCAGACAAACCAGGAGTATCTCTAGAAGAGGTAGAATCTTGGACGGCATATGCTGGCGGTGCTCCTGCTAATGTTGCCTGTGCTTTAGCTAAATTGGGGACGGCGGTGGGATTTATCGGTGCTGTAGGTGGGGATGAATTGGGGGAGTCTCTGGTGCAGGTATTGCAAGAATCAGGGGTTGATATCGCTGGAGTGCAACGCCATCCGAGTGCGCCGACGCGGCAAGTTTATGTCTTGCGGAATGAAGCGGGCGATCGATCTTTTGCCGGTTTTGGTAAAATGGATACTGCGGATTTTGCCGACACCCGCTTCCAGGCTGCCCAAATACCCGAGGCGCTGTTTGAAAATGCGGAGTTTTTAGTGCTCGGCACTTTAGAATTAGCTTACCCTGAAAGTCGAGAGGCGATCGCCAGAGCGATCGAACTAGCAGAACGTTACGACGTTAAAATTATACTTGACATCAATTGGCGTCCGGTGTTTTGGCCAAATCCAGACGAAGCAAAAGCACCCATCATACAACTATTAAAAAAAGTAGATTTTCTTAAGTTATCTGACGACGAAGCCGAATGGTTGTTTGGAACTAGCGACGCTGGAGCTATTACCTACCGTCTCGATTCTGTAGAAGGCGTTTTGGTGACGGCGGGCGATAAAGGTTGCGGCTATTGTCTCTCGCAAAATGAAGGAAAAATCCCCGCTTTTGCAGTAGATGTTGAGGATACAACAGGTGCCGGCGACGGGTTTGTTGCTGGTTTTGTGCGGCAGTTGTGCAAGTATGGAATTAAGAATTTAGCAGATCCAGAAATTGCCCAAAACATTGTAACCTATGCCAGTGCCGTGGGTGCGATGACGGCGATGAAGCATGGGGCAATTGCAGCGCAACCAACTGCGGCTGAAGTAGAAGCTTTCTTGTATTTGTACAACAAAAATTAGCACACCAAACCTCTATAGGTTCGTAGTGAGGAATGCGAGTCCTCTTCAAACAAGATAGGACTAAAGTCCAATACGGTTCACTTAAGATCGATCCCCCTAACCCCCCTTAAAAAATGGGGAAAAATAAAGCTCTTAAAGGGGTGCATCTCATTTTTGAAAATATACTCGTAGGGGCGAAGCATTTCGGCAGTAAATCTCTGATTCTGGTTCATAAATTATGTGCCGAAATGCTTCGCCCTTGCCAAAATGAGATGCACCCTCTTAAAGTCACCCAACTATCAGGGAGATTTAGGGATTTCTCCCAGTATAAGAGTCTGGGTACATCTGGTTTGTGAAGAGGGCGAAGCATGACCGCATATAAGTTATTAGTTATAATTCTATATTGATTGCGGTCATGCTTCGCCCCTACGGATATATTTGCCTTGCGCCAGATGCACCCAAGAGTCTTAAGTCAACTGTATTGGACTAAAGTCATCACTACAAACCTGGACTAAAGTCATCACTACAAACCTGTTCTCACTACAAACCTGTTTGATTGTGGGCAATTAAGCGCAAATCAGATCGTTTTTAATTTGGCGTACCATTAGCTCTAGCTGCTGCGAAGCATCTATAATAATTGCATTTTCAGGTTCTTCGAGAGTAGCGAACTGACTTGACAGCAAGTCTACTTTCATGTAGTGATTTTCGCGAGTTTTTAACCGGGCTGCGAATAGCTCAAAATCACCTTTGAGATAAACTATTTTCATTTGCTGCTTGTCTCGAAAGAGCATTTCGCGGTAAGATGCTTTGAGGCCAGAACAAGCTAACACGACATTTTTATTTTCCAACAGCCACCTGTCTATTGTACCTTGCAAGTGCAACAGCCAAGGCAGGCGATCGGCATCTTCTAAAGGAATGCCCCGACTCATTTTCTCTATGTTTCCTGGCGGGTGAAAATCGTCGGCATCGCTAAAATCCCAATTGAGAGATTCCGCTAGCAACTTGCCAACAGTAGTTTTACCCGAACCGGAGACTCCCATCACCATAATAATCATCGCGGCTTAAATTCATCCCGTAGGGTATACCACAAGCACCTTCTGGGGTTGTGGCACACCACACACAAACTACTTTCTAACGCAGGAATTCGCGCGGATCTGTGACGTGTCCAGTCAGCGCCGAAGCCGCCGCCGTGTAAGGCGAAGCTAGATAAACTTGTGCTTCTTTGTTCCCCATCCGGCCGGGGAAGTTGCGGTTAGTTGTAGACACGCAAATTTCCGGTTCGTTCATCCGCCCGAAAGTATCTTTTGGCCCGCCCAAACAAGCGGCGCAAGAAGGCGCTGCGGGTTCGATGCAGCCTGCTGCTAAGAAGATTTCCGACAGCGTTTGACCGTCGTATTTAGTAACAAACAAATCTTCGTAAACTTTCTGAGTTGCCGGTACTAAATATGTCGGAACTTTGACTTGATTTCCTTTGAGAATGCGGGCGGCACTCAAAAAGTCGGAGGTTTTGCCGCCGGTGCAGGAACCGATGTAAACTCGATCGATCTTGACATCGCTGCAATTGCGGGCCAAGTCGCGGTTGTCGGGAGAGTGCGGTTTGGCGACGACTGGTTCTAATTTGCTGACATCGTAGGTGCGATCGCTATAAAACTGAGCACCCTCATCGCTGTAAAATGCCTCAAACGGCACATTAGTGCGAGGATTAACGTAATCAAACGTGGTTTTGTCCGCAGCCACCGTGCCATTTTTGCCACCAGCTTCAATCACCATATTGCACAGCGTCATCCGTTCTTCCATCGTCAAACGTTCCACTGTATCGCCCGCAAATTCCATCGATCGATAGTTAGCACCGGCAACGCTGATATCGCCTATAATTTGTAAAATCAAATCTTTTGCTAACAAATAATCTGGCAATTCGCCGTTGAGCACAAACCGCATCGTCGCCGGCACTTTAATCAGCAATTTGCCGGTTCCCATGATAAAAGCCGCGTCGGTATTGCCGATACCGGTGGCAAATTGTCCGAAAGCACCGGCATTGCAAGTGTGGGAATCTGTACCGAAAAGCACTTCGCCCGGGCGCGTGTGGCCTTCTTGGGCGAGGGCGATGTGGCAAACTCCTTTATAGTCGGGGTTAGCTTTGAAGTTCGATCGATCCGTGATGTCGTAAAAGTATTTTATCCCTTGTTCTGCGGCAAAATCGCGGAGAATATCGACGTTGCGGTTAGCGCGTTCATCGTTAGTGAAAATGTAGTGGTCGGGAATTAAGACGATTTTGTCGGGATTCCAGACTTTAGCATTATCGCCGAATTCCTTTTTGAATACGCCAATGGTGCCCGGCCCGCAGACATCGTGGGTCATCAATACGTCTGTTTCTACCCAGATGTTGTCTCCGGGCTCGACTTTGGTGCGGCCCGATGCTTTGGCCAAGATTTTTTCGGTGATGGTCATTCCCATAGTGCGATCGCTCTTTTTCGTGAGATGCTACAAGTGTATTGTAAGCGAAACATTCCCTGTTACCGAGGATACTGACGCAGGAAGATGTCTCGGATGTACTTCCAACTTGAGAGAAGCGTCCAGTTCGATCGCAGTTTTCTATTGCATCTAATACAAATTGTAGGGCGAGCAATCCCCACCTTACGAAATTATGCGTAATGTTATGTGTTGTTAAATAATTCGAGTTAATTATTAAAAGGTAAATTATATTGGACATCGACCTAATTTAAATATTCAGTTTGGATACGACCAAAACTTTGTAATATTTTGCGTACAGGTCGCCAGGAGAAATTACGATGAATTGCGAAAAAGTTCAACATTTCAAAGTGTAGCATAGCGCCGATCGCCTGCCGGAATTCATACCGATCGCCAAAACCACCCGATCGCCCAAAACATCCGCTGCGGGAATTGCGATCAGCACTCTGCTGATCCTGTTAGCACCGCCAGTTCAAGCTGCTAATCTAACATTCGTCTCTGATTGCCAATCATTATTGCTCTTTAGACGTGTAGATTAAAGAGGGCCGGGGCCCAACTACGTACCTATACAACAAATCTGATTGCCAATCATTATTGCTCTTGAGACGTGTAGATAAAGGAGGCTCAAGCCCAACTACGTACCTATAAAACAAATCTGATTACCAAGGATTGCCAATCATTCTAAAAGCCGCCCAATAGTAGGGATGAGAAAAATTCCGAGTCCCTGTCTTTGTCATTTCCGGAGGTAGCTGCACATTACCCACAGAAGTCCGCAATATTCCCCCTTCAATCCGCACCTGTTGGCGCAACATTTCTAATTGCGCTTGCCGCAAGGCCTCAGCCTTCATCGGAGCAGTTTTCAACTGGCCGTAAAAGTCCGCCATCAATCCCAAACTGCCCTCGTCGCTGACATACCAGAGAGTCGCTAGAGCCGATTTAACCCCTGCTTGCACGGCTAACCCGCCAAAGCCCAACTCGGATTCTCGATCGCCCACAGCAGTCCTGCAAGCACTCAAAACCAACATATCAACCTGCGGACTGCCCCATCCCATGTCCCGCAACTGATTCAAACGCAATTTAGTATCCCACAACTGAATAAACGATTCGCTGGGGTTTCCCGATCGAAATTCGGCGTGAGTAGCCAAGTGAATTCTCCCAAAAGGGTACTGCTGGCGCTGCGATTTCAAATTTGCCAGAGTGAAAGCTTGGTTCAAGAAAGACTTACTGGGCGACTCCTGCGGGATAATTGTCGAAACTTCTATTTCCACCGCAGGTAAAGGACTCATATTGGGAAATTGTGACGCACCCATTGCCAGAACTTGTGTATTTGGCAACTTAGTGGTGCTGGTATCTGTCAAACTCAGACTCGGCATTGAGCCGACGCTGTAACGCTCTATCAGAAAGCCTTTCCCGTCATGTAGCGCCGCCATCGGTATCGATCGCAACCCCATATCCGCAATAAAAGATAAATTCTGAATACCTTTGGCTTGTAACTCTGCCTCGATCGGCGCTATCATCCACTGGTAAAGCTGCTGAGCGAAGGGTAAATAAGTTTTAGTATTGCGCTTTACCGGATTAGTCAGTTCGTTGCGAAATTTCCGAATAGTTTCCATTACCTCGGCGCGAGAGGTTCCAGCGATCCGCACGCGAAAGGGCGCGCTATCGGGGGCGATTACCATTACTTCGAGTTCGTCAGAGCTTTTAATTTGCTGTTCTACGCGCAACAGCGGCGAACTGTTGTAAGGTCGATCGAATGTAGAACCATTGGGTACAAAGCTCATATATACGAGAGCTGGTTTGATACCTGTGCCTTTTGCGACGCTGCGAAGAGTATTTTGAGCATTTTCTAGCGTGGCGCGTTTATTTGTTTGTGGCAAATTCAGGTAATCGACAAACTCCCTGGTAAATCTGTTTTCTACCGGAAAAATAATGGCGCTGGGGTTAACTGGCAAGCTGGAAACGTCAATAATATTCGAGGTTTCGCGACGTGAATTAGGCTGTTGCAATGAACTAGATATCTGGTTTTGCTGTTGCAAGCTGGCAGAAAATAAAGGATTTGTCCTGGGAAGCCCGTTGCTGGAGAGCGCCGGAGCGAGTTCCGGTGTCGGTATCGGTGCGAGATTGATTGGTGCGGGAGCAGGGAGAATTTGAGTAATTGTTGGTGCGATCGGCAAATTCAATATCGGCGCTGGATTTTGAGTAATCGTTGGTGCGATCGGCAAATTTGATATCGGCGCTGGATTTTGAGTAATTGTCGGCGCTGGATTTTGAGTAATTGTCGGCGCTGGTGACAAATTTGATATCGGCGCTGGATTTTGAGTAATTGTCGGCGCTGGTGACAAATTCGAGTTCGGCGCTGGATTTTGAGTAATTGTTGGTGCTGGTGACAAATTCGAGTTCGGCGCTGG
>NZ_JAEQDD010000156.1:0-9143 GCF_020737885.1 Microcoleus sp. PH2017_34_RAT_O_A
CCCGGCGGTTGGAAACCCGGCGGTTGGAAACCGCGTCTACACAGACAAAACCCGCCTCCGCGGGTTGAAGAAAAGGCGGTGAAATTACGTTATCTTCTTCAGTCCGCGGAGGCGGACATCGTTTGTGTAGACGCGGTTTCCAACCGCCGTCTTATCTTTGCAACAACCCCCAAAACCCCCAACCATGATAAAATAAACCCGACATTATTCACAACTCCCCAACAATGGAAGAAAACCGCGCCCAAGCCTACCTAGAACTAATTCACACCCTGCTGAATTGCCCCAACGGATCGGAACCCCAGATATTACAAGATAACTCAGAATTGTTGGATGTCGAATTTCTGGAAACTTGCGAGTTGGTAGCCGAAAAAATGGCACAGCAAGGAGGACAAAACGGCGCTGATTTCCTGCGAAATCTGATCGGCCAGTTATCACAATTAATCGATATCAACGATGGCGATAACTCCGTAGGTGAAAATGCCCAAGAGTATGCAAACTTTATTTTAGAGTTATTGCAAGCAGAAGATGGTAGCAATAGCAATACAGCAGTAATTCACCCGATGCTAGCCGAACGACAACATCTTCTCAATGCTCGTTTTTCGGAGATTTTAGAGCAAGTATTGCAGAGGTTAATTGGTGGCGAAAATGCCCAAACTATTGAGTCAATTGTCAGCCTCGTTGAAGACTTGACCATTAATATTAGTAATTTTTCCGGTGGGAATAGAGCGAATAATATTGAAATTGCCATTGCCGCTTATCAACTTGTTTTAAATAATCGGCAACCGGGAAGCGAAAAGTTTGCTCAAACTCAAAACAACTTAGCTGCTGCCTATATTACCAGAGTCAAGGGTTCGCGGGCGGAAAATGTGGAAATGGCGATCGCCCTTTATGGCGCTGCTTTAACAGTCTACACCCTTGAGGCTTTCCCGGAAGATTGGGCAATGGCTCAAAATAACCTAGCTGCTGCTTACGCTAACAGAATCAACGGTTCGCGGGCGGAAAATCTGGATCGCGCGATCGCATTTTTTGACGCTGCTTTAACTGTTCGTACCCCCGAACAGTTTCCTGAAGATTGGGCAATGATTCAATATAACCTAGGTAATGCCCATAATGACAGAATCAACGGTTCGCGGGATGAAAATATCGAAAAGGCGCGATCGTTTTATGAGGCAGCTTTAACAGTATATACCCGTGAGGCTTTCCCTGAATATTGGGCAATGATTCAAAAGAAGCTGGCTAATGCCTAAAGTGAGGCTGCTTTAACAATCTCAGAAACCGGGTTTTTTCCGATGTCTTCGCCTCGCATCGAATATCTTCGCAAAAACCCGGTTTCTCGCCACCACGCACAATCTCAGAAACCGGGTTCTTTCCGATATCTTCACCTCGCATCGAATATCCTCGCAAAAACCCGGTTTCTTGCCACCACGCACAATCTCAGAAACCGGGTTTTTTCCGATATCTTCGCCTCGCATCGAATATCTTCGTAAAAACCCGGTTTCTCGCCACCACCCACAGTCTCAGAAACCGGGTTTTTTCCGATATCTTCGCCTCGCATCGAATATCTTCGTAAAAACCCGGTTTCTCGCCACCCATCAAACCAACCCCAACTATGATAAAATAAAACATAGGTGTTATTCACAACTCTCCACAATGGAAGAAACCCGCGCCGAAGCCTATCTCCAATTAATTCACACCCTACTGAATTGCCCTAACGGAGATGAACCCCAGATATTACAAGATAACTCAGAATTATTGGATCGCGGATTTCTGGAAACTTGCGAGTCAGTAGCGGCAAAGTTGGCAGCACAAGGAGGTGAAAATGGCGCGAATTTCCTCCGAAATCTGGCCAGTCACCTAGGGCAATTCATCGATATGAACGATGACGGAGATAGCAATAACTCTCAAGGTGAAAATTTCCAAGAGTATGCCAACTTTATCCTAGAATTATTGCAAGCAGAAGAAGCTAGTAATAGCGATATTAAAGTAATTTACCCCATGCTCGATCAACGGCAACATCTCCTCAATAGCCGTTTTGCCGAGTTTTTACAGCAGGTATCCCAGAGGTTACTTGATGGCGAAAACGCAGAAACAATTAGCTCAATTGTCGCCCTCATTGAAGATTTGAGTATTCATATTAATCAATTTCCCCGTGGGAATAGAGCGAATAATCTTGAAATTGCCATTACTGGTTATCAAATAGTTTTAAATAATCGGGAACCGGGAAGCGAAAAATATGCTCAAACTCAAAATAACCTAGCTGCTGCTTATAGTAAAAGAATCAAAGGTTCTCGGGCGGAAAATCTGGAAGGGGCGATCTTTTGTTACCAAGAGGCACTACAAGTTCGTACTCGCGAAGCCTTTCCCCAAGATTGGGCAACGACGCAAAATAATCTGGCGGCTGCCTACTATTCCAGGATCAAAGAAGATAAAGCAGACAATATTGAAAAGGCGATCGCATCTTTCACTGCCGCACTGGAAATCCGCACCCGCAACCGCGATGACTTTCCCAAAAGATGGGCTGAGACCCAAAATAATCTAGGAGAAGCTTACCGTCACAGAATCAGGGGAAAGCGGGAAGAAAATATCGAACGGGCGATCGCATTTTACAAGGCCGCACTGGAAGTTTACACCAGTGATAACTTTCCCAAAAGATGGGCTGAGACCCAAAATAATCTGGGAGAAGCTTACCGCGAAAGAATTAGGGGAGAGAAAGCAGACAATATCGAACGGGCGATCTCTTTTTACAATGCCGCCCTGGAAGTCTTCACCCGCGAGGCTTTTCCCGAATATTGGGCAACGACGCAAAATAATCTGGCAATTGCCTACTGCCAAAGAATCAGGGGAGAGAAAGCAGACAATATCGAACAGGCGATCGCTTTTTACAATTTGGTTTTACAGATAAGCACTCGCGAGCACTTCCCGTTAGAAAACGTAGAAACTTTAAATAACCTGGGCTTGGCTTATCTGAAGAAACTAGACTACATTAACCGAGAAAAACCAGAAGACACAAACCAAAAAGCACCAACTCTCCAAAGTGCCTACGATACCTTTAAAAATGCCATAATCAGAGCCTCCAAACTACGAGAGTTGGAGTCGGGAGATGAAACTAAGCAAAAACACGATTTGGAGTGGGATAAACTCTACATGGGCATGGTGCAAGTATGCCTCGATCGCCAAAGCAACCAAGAAGCACTCTTATATGCCGAAGCCAACAAAGCCCGCAACCTTGTCGAAGTCATCGCCCAAAAACAGGAAACCCCCCAAGTCCTAAAACCCATTACTTTCACCGAAATTATCCAACTCCTCACCCCAGACACCGCCCTAATTGAGTGGTACATCACCGACAAAGAAATCATCACCTTTGTCCTCACTTACCCCGACGTGCTGACAGTGCATCGAAATCCTCAATGCGATGAATTAATCAACTTAGTTAATGACTACCGGGCCGACTACAAACAAAGCAAAACCCACTGGCAAACCAAACTCTCCGACTATCTCCAGCGTCTTGCCGAAATCCTCCAAATCACCACAATTCTGCCCTCACAAAGTACCCGCTTAATCCTAATTCCCCACTGGTTGCTGCACCTGTTCCCCCTCCACGCCCTACCCCTAACCGACGACGAATTCTTGTTAGATAGATTCACCCAAGGGATTCAATACAGCCCCAGTTGCCAACTCCTGCAACAGATTACAATCCACCCAAATTTCGACCAACTCCTGGCCCTGCAAAACCCCACCTCGGATCTTCCCTACACCGATTTGGAAGTCGCCAGCATCGCCCCCAAATTCGCCATCAGTCAAATTCTTCCGGGCTCGGAAGCGAGTAAAACTAATCTTTTGGAACAGTATTTAGAGCAGTTAGAAAATGCTCATTGCGCGCATTTTTCCTGTCACGGTTCGTTTAATCCTGATGAGCCGCTGAAGTCGTTTTTGATTTTGTCAGGGGGTATCATCGAAGATTTAGGGGCATCTGATCGTTATGTGGAATGGCGCGAAGGCAAAACAGCGGATATTGACAAATGCCTGACTTTGGCTGAAATTTTCGGACTGCGATTCAAACAGTGCCGCCTAGTAGTGCTTTCCGCCTGCGAAACCGCGCTAATCGATACGCAGAATCGCTCCGATTATATTGGATTACCAACGGGATTTCTCTACGCGGGAGCAATGGGAACTTTGGCCAGTCTTTGGGCTGTCAATGACCTCTCGACAGCCTTGATGATGGTAAAATTCTATGAGGTACTGCAACCTGGAGTTAGCATTGGTCAAGCGCTCCATGATACCCAGCGCTGGTTTAAGTCTGCTACTACTTCAGATTTGCTAGAATGGGTGGAAGGTTCGGAGAGTTTCGATGGAGAGCAAAAGGAAGATGTTACGGAATATCTAGGACGTTATCCACTGACCGTAAAACCCTACGGCAAAGTTTATCATTGGGGAGCGTTTTGTGCTATAGGTTTATAATGTGAATGTGCAAATATTGTAAGGGCGGGTTCACCAACAATCTCCGATAAAAACCAAAGATTTCATAAACCCGCCCCGGCTATGATATAACGCACAATCTATTTGTACAATAGAATTGCGATCTAAATATTTCGGTGGGGTGGGGGCGGGTTTTTATAATCCATCGATGGGTGTCAAATATTTCGGCGAACCCGCCCCTACAGCACTTGGGATTATGATACGATCGTGAATGAATAGGGTATAATTCAAAGAAAGATTAAATTCGATCGATGAAAACCGACAGCCTATTTTACAGCATCTTCCAAGAATTTCCGTTTATTTTCTTTGCCCTGCTGGGCATACCTGCCGATGCTACAAACCAATACCAATTCACATCCCAAGAAGTCAAACAATTAGCCTTTCGCCTAGATGGTTTGTTTCTGCCAATTGTCGCAGATTCTCAATTACCATTCTACATTGTGGAAGTCCAATTTCAACCAGACCCAAATCTGTATTATCGTCTATTTGCCGAACTATTCATCTATCTCAAACAATACCAACCGCCGCACCCTTGGCAATTGGTAGTCATTTACCCAAATCGGCAAACAGAAAGAGAAAGTGACATCCACTTTCAGGAAATGCTGGCACTCCCAAAAATCACCCGCATTTACCTGGATGAACTTACCCAACCAGAAACAGCATCTCTACCGATAAAATTACTTAAACTGGTAATCGAACCAGAAAACACGGCCTCGGATTTGGCTATAAATTTAGCCAGACAAGCCGAAACCGAAATAGTGAATATCGCAGTCAGAGAGAGCTTCATCAACTTACTAGAAACTATCATTGTTTACAAGTTACCCCAAAAATCCAGAGAGGAAATTGCCGCCATGTTGAACCTCAGTGACTTAAAGAAAACCAGATTCTATCAAGATGTTTTTGCGGAAGGACAAGCTGAAGCAGAAGCTCAATTACAAGCTGAAGCTAAACAACGAGAAAAAGCTGCAATCCTCAGAATGTTTAATGTGGGATTAATTACAGAACAAATTGCTCTATTCTTAGACTTGCCGGTAGCTGAAGTAGCAAAGATTGTCACTGAAGCTCAACAAAAACAAGCTGAACAAAATTAATCAAAATTTGGTGGGGGCGGGTTTACGAGATTATTGGTTTTTGGTAAAACCCGCTCCTACAGCACTTGACATTGTACATCCATTTTTGAGGTAAACTTATGATGAAAACCCTGATTTTGTCGGAAATCTATAACGCGATTACCAAAGCCCCAGAGATTCTGACTCCGCCATTTATTGAAGAATTACTCAAGACTGTTTTGCCGATAGCTGAGTCTGATGCTACTGATAAAGCAGTTAAAGAAGCTATTAATAAAGTCTATCAAAATTTTCCCGAAGTAGCAGAGCAGATTGCCAATCTGACTCGCAAAAATCTTGATGATGCAGAACCGGAAGTCACACCGGGCTATGAAACACTCACCAATAACTATCCTGATATCAAAAAGCTAGAAGCAAACTTAAAACAACGCATTCAACCACCCTCAATTCCCCCCGCACCAGATGCTAAAAATTGACCATCCCCAAGTCTATATCTACAGCTACCAACTCAGCAGCAAAAGTAAAACTGATGTTGACTCAATCTGGACTTGGGCAAATAGTATCTGGCAATATTTCAGTCTGGACAAAACCAAAGTTTTTTCTCAAGCAAACCTCAGTTATCCCCTCACTAAACCCAACAAATTAGAGCATTCAAATCAAATCGATGGTTCCTTAAGATTTTGTCGCATCGATGATAGTGAAGGTATCTTAGCGAGAATTGGCAGCCCAGAAACTGACGAAAACAAAGACTTAGAAGTCGCAGCATTAACACAATTCAATGTTAATAATCTTTTGGTTGCTGATAGTCATGAAAATTGGCTAGGACAAACTATTTTGATTACTTACAAATCAAAAACTTATCAACAGCCAAGTGACAATGACTTTCGCAAAGTTGCAGATGAATGTTTAAAACATCTTTTCCCAGAAGAGTCTGTGCGTCCACCTTTTTACCGTGATACTAAGTTATTCGATTCTCCGATGTTTGAGTATAGTTCTCCCAAAAGTCAAGTACAGGTATTTGTTTATCTGGTTGATGATGACATTGAGGGAAAATTAGGGAAGATTGTTCAACCTTTGTTTGAACTGTTTTATCACCGCCATAAAATCACCAAAGCTTTTATTGATAGTCGCAGAAATTACGATCTACTTAAGGAACGATATTTAGAGATTGAGCAAACAATCGAAAAGCTAGAAGCAAAAATCACCGAGGTAAGTCGGATTGAATTGTCAACTGGAGTTGATTCGAGGCAAAGTATTAATATAGATGAATCGTTAAAGTATCTAAAAACCAAACTAAAAGAGTTACTTCGAGAAAGCTTGAATTATGAAAGAGCTTTGGAATGTTTAGAAGATTTTAATAACACGATTAATATTCATGTTTACAACTATCAAGAAAAGTTGTTGCAAATTAGCGATAAATTGCAGATACCAACTGATGATTTGACAACGTTCAAGTTTTTCATTGATAGAACTTGTCCGTATTTTCAAGAACAAATTAAGGGCGATTTAGGCTATTTCAAACATGGCACTGATTTGATTAAGATTGCGGTGGAGTTGGTGGGAGGAATTGTCGATATTGAACAAGCAGAATGCGATCGCTCCCTAGAAAGAAAAATTGAAATACTCGGTACTGGATTAGGCGCTGGAGGCATTGTGGTGTCTGCGGTTGCGAATTATGTAGAGAGAGACATAGTGTTCAGAATACCTCAAAATGGCGATCGCATTCATCCGGCCCTAGCTAGTCTGTTGTGGAGTCTCCTGGCTGTCATCCTGGTTTCTGGATTGATGGGTTGGATTAATGGTGCGTGGAAAATTAATGGTAGATTGAGATTGTTTGGGCGTAAATCTGTTGCACAATTACCCAATTCCGAAAGTCAACCAGTTAATGATATCTTGCGGGAGGTGGAAGAAGTGTCGAATCATGAACCAGGCGGTTAGAAACCCGGCGGTTAGAAACCGCGTCTACACAAACGATGTCCGCCTACGCGGACTAAGATCAGATATGATTCAGAAGTGTTGAAATCCCCGATCGCTCTCCAATCTAATATCACCATAAATACCACTGCTATCAGTCAACCAAATATCTGTGCTATCGGTAGTCATGCCGATAATCGCGGCTCCATTTCCGATTTTTTCTACTAATAACTCAGCATTTGCGATCGGCAAAAACAGCACTAACTCAAAATCTTCACCACCGTACAATGCCCAATCTAAAGCAGTTTCAGGTGATACAAGTTGGCTGAAAATAGGGGGAATTGGGATTTTTTGGCGATCGACATTTGCACCAACACCGCTAGCCCGACAAACTTGAATAATCGCATCAGCCAAACCATCGCTGCTATCCATTCCAGCAATCGCAAACTCACCCGCAGCATCTAAAATTTCCCACAAAATGGGCAAAACATCCAATCGCGGTTTAGGCTGCTGGTGAGCGAGAATTAAAGAAGTTCGATCGCCCTTTTCCAGATTTTGCCCAAATTCAGGATTCAACAACAACTCCAATCCCGCGCGAGAAGCCCCGTGCACACCAGTAGCCACAATCGCCCAATTCTCCCGCGCATTTGACCGACGAATGGTACGATCGCACTCAACCTCCCCAAAAGCAGTAATCGAAATTGTCACCACAGACGATCGCACAACATCCCCACCCGCGATCGGCGTATGATACACTTCCAAACAAGCCGTCATCCCCCGATAAAACTCCTCCACCCACAGCACAGCCGTATCCGCCGTCACAGCCAGGGCTACAGTCACCGCCAGAGGCTTTGCACCCATCGCAGCCAGATCCGACAAATTCGCGGCTGCGGCGCGCCATCCTGCGTCATAAGGGCTGGTGGTGCGATCGCTAAAATGCACTCCATCCACCAACATATCCGTCGTCACCGCCAGAGATTGGTGAGGATTTGTCGGAAGTACAGCGCAATCATCACCCACAATTTCGGCGGGACAGAATTTTTGTAATATTCTTAAAAGACCTTGTTCTCCGATATCTTTAATCAGCATTAAATTAGTTAAAAGCCACTAAATATTATTAGGAAACTGACAACTAACCACTGACAACTGTCAACTGTCAACTGTCAACTATCAACTGTCAACTGCTTTACCATTCCTTACCAGAACTCGGCGGCAAGCGCAACCTCGGAAACCGATAAAAAGTATCCCCTTCATCATCCACCTCTAAAATCGCCGAAAAAATCTTAACTTGTCGGTTTAAATACTGCTGAGCAACTTCAGCCTCAACTCTCGCGCTAGCAGCCAATTGAATCAGCGACATCTGACTGTTTTGAGTTTCCAACAACTGATAAAAAGCCTCATCCAACTGTCGCTTTTGCTTGCTTTCATTCAGATTGTTGACAATCAACAAGCCTGCGAATCCGCCCAAACCAATTACCAATAAAAATTCTAAAATTGCCATAAAAGCGTTATAATTGCTAGTTGGAATAACGAATCTCAGTATATCAAAAGAATGATGTTAATTAAATTTCAACTAATCTGATTAACTCTTCCAGCCCGCGGAGGCGGTCTTTGTTAGTGTAGAAGCGATTTAAATCGCCGTCTTTGTTTGTCTTTCTTCCAGCCCGCGGAGGCGGTCTTTGTTAG
>NZ_JAEQDD010000157.1:0-8975 GCF_020737885.1 Microcoleus sp. PH2017_34_RAT_O_A
CCAGATAAATCGTCTGCCCAATCTTCACAAATGGTTTGTGGAAATTTTCGCTAAACCCACATAGCTATTGGATCATTCTTTTTGTGGAGGCCTCTTAGTGAATAACCGCGTTAAATCCGCAGTTGGGCGGGGAATTAATTCCCTGGCATTTTTTCGGGTGAAGCCACGGCCGCAGGATACAACATTGCCCATAGGTGTCAGCTTAAGCCTGGAACCATTGATAATTCTCGCTTTTGTCCGAAGCCAGATCCCCCTAAATCCCCCTTAAAAAGGGGGACGAAAGAGAATACTCTTGTCCCCCCCTTCGATCGGGGGGCTAGTGGGGAGCTAGCCTTAATCGCTAGACAGAAGACTGATAATAGGTTTGACGTTAAGTTGACACCAATGAACATTCCCGCGTCCCGATAAATGATATTTATTGTACGGTTGGTAGGGAAACGGCACTGCCGTGTCCTGATTCCCACCGCGTGCCGATAAATGATTTAGATGCACCATATTAGTTTTTGTCTCGCTTTTGGATGCGTTTCAAAATCCAATGCCAGCCGCCCGTGCTCAACCAAGTTACAACTCCGGCTGCTACTCCGGCTACTACACTTAATAATAGAACTAATACTGCTGGATGAATTGTATCTATTTTCCAAGTTGGTTTTAAGCTGAGTGGCTGTTGGATGTAGTTAGCAATGCTGGAGGCAATAATGCCGCCTGTACCTACGGCTACGCCGATAACTTGAATTGTGGTTTCTAGGCGGCGCGTTTGCTGCATGAGACTGTATTCGTACATATCGCGCACTTCGTCATTTACTTCTTGGTACAATTCTTGTATTTGAAATACTTCGTGCCACTGGCGGTAACAGCGGTGGTGGTGTTGGCGCTGCATGACTTGAGCGAAATAACCCCGCGCTGTGAATACTAATAATTGGTTACGAATTTGTTCAAATACATGTTCGCGCTGGCTGTTAGTGTCTTTGTCGCTGTCAGATAGCCAATTTAGGGCTACTTTTGATGATAGCATCATTAGGGTAAAGCGCTGGTGCAGGGCAATTAGAAATAGTAAAAAATATTGGTCGCGCAGGTGAGATGGTAGGGTTTTGCGGAAAAAGTCTGTTTTAGGGGCATCGGCTGCTAGAAAGCTGCCGCCTTCTAGGGAGAAGATAAACCACTGACGGCTGGCGTAAGGCAGCCAAGCTGGATTGTTGGGTTCTAGGTCTTCTGGGGCTGGATAATTGCCTTGTTTTTCATGGAATAAGTTTTGCAATTTGTAGAGTAAGAGTTGGGTTTCGTCTGGGGGTAAGTTGTCGGCAAATAAGGCTGTAAATGGGAGCATTTGTCCGGGAATAAAGACTTCCCTCCACCATTGTTTTGATGTAGGTTCTGGTAATTCTGTCGGAGGTAATGCTGATTTTTTGAGTAATGCTGTCACTATTTGACCGAAGTGAACTTGATTTTTACCTGCTTGATATTGGGCATTGCCTCCTGCTATTTCTGGAAAGAATGGCTCGAATTGGGGTTGTTTTGTGTCGGGGTTTAAACCGATGCGCCGCTGGGCTTTGATGTGGGTTCCTTGCTGTCCTTCGAGAAAGCGAAAGTAATGCAGAAAGTTGAGCCATTGATTGATGTTGTTGGAGTCTGGTTGGGTTCTGATTGTTAAGAATCCGACTCCTATTTGAAATAGTGCTAGTTGGACTGCTTTGTTGCCTTCTCCTGCTTCGCCAAAGTTAAAGGGAATTTTTGCTATGGGGGTAATTAATTCCCATTGTGCTCGGAAACCAAGGATGTCGCGGGCTGCTTCGTTGAGTTTCCACAGGCTGGCTGTGGGTGGGTGATTGTCTGTGGGGTTGAGGTAGTTGGCGACGTGGAATAGTAAGTCGTCTTTGGGGAATGTTTGGGATTCCCACAGCATTTGGTTTTGTCGCGCTGGTATTTGGGTTTGGGATATGGCGTTTTTGAGGGTTTGAAAGTTTGCGGTTTCAAATAGAAATGGGTAGACGAAATAGATGAATGACCCGTTTTGGTCGGTTGTTGCTCCGTTAAAGTTCACTGGTGTTACCTTGTGGGATGGGAGGGAAGGTCGATCGCTCTTGATGGTACATAATAATGGAAACAAGAGGCTTCATCTACAATTTTTGCTGAGTATTTTTTATACGTAAATAAAATATTTGTTAAAAATAGCCGAAAAGATGTTGTTTTTTGGGCTATAAATTTAAATATATGTGTTGATAGTTACGATCGCCCGAATGGATTGACTCGATCGCCCGAATGGATTGACTCGATCGCCCGAATGGATTGACTCGATCACCCGAATGGATTGCAGATATTGCACCCTACAAGAATTACCATCGAGCTTTGGGCATTGTACAGTTAAGCAAGGGCGATCGGGGATAGGCACGGCGGGGCCCTACCCCTACAAGTCTGGAATTACAGTCCTGGACACATTAAGACTCCTCGAAACCGGGTTTTTTAGTTAATCTGGGTGATCCAACGAAGGATTTTCGTAAAAAACCAGGTTTCTGACTGCGCCTGCGTCCAAGGCTAAATTAGTAACTCGGATTGCCGGTAATGAATGCGGCTGATACCCACTTATCTGTATTTTGTAAGCGGAACCAGCGGTTTTCATTCTTGTTTTCTCGCGCATCCCAGTGAGTCGTGCCCACGGTGGTAGCGTCAAAAGTCCGGCTGTTATTGGTGGCAAGAGAGCCGACAACTGGGAAATTTGTCCCCGGCCCGCTGCGGACGTTTAGAGTGCCATCAGCGGTGCCGTTGAATACCGGATTTCCGGTGATAAAGGCGGCGGAAACCCACTGATTTGTACCTTGAATGCGGAACCAGCGATCGTCATTGCGCTGTTCGCGACTATCCCAAACTGTTGTACTGCGAGAAACTGAATCGAAGTTGCGGCTGCTGTTGGGAGTTAGGGAACCGACTATGGAATTGTTGGTTCCCGGCCCGCTGCGAACGTTAAGCTGTCCGTCTACTGTTCCTCGGAATAGCGTACCCGTACCTGGTTTTACCGGATCTGGCTGTGTCTGATTTCCTGATAGATAGACAAATTTAGCACTGTTAAAAGCATTAGTTCCGGGGTTAATAGTGCGCGAGGTAAAAGACATTTTGGCAGTACCAAAATTGGCTTCGGAAATCAAAAAAGAACCGTTAGCATTCACTCGTTCTACAAAGCCGACATGACCTACATTACCCGCGCCTCCTTGATTGGGGTCCCAGACTACAAAACTGTTAGCTCGTGCTTGACGGCCCCAACTTCCGGCTTGGTCGTCCCAAGCGCCTGCGTGACCGGAAATTCTCCCTCCTAAACCGCTATAATTCTGAAGCAAACCTTTTTCTAATGCTCGGCCAAAAGCAAAGTCTGTACACCAAAGATAGGTGCCGCCAGTGCCGTTACTTGCGACAAATTTATTGCCGGAACGACTGTAATTAGCTGAGTTGAGATTGATCTGAAAATCTGAGGGGGAAGCTTGTTCGATGAAAACTGTTTTGCCGCCTATAGTAACAGTTGCTGTATCGTCTTCGGATTTGAGGGCGAGAATTTCTGGTTGGCTCAATTCTTTGCCTCGAACAACGGCGGAAAATATCTCGCCTTCATCGCCAGCGGCATCGTTAATATTAATTTGCGAGTCGATGAAGTGTCCCATTTCTTCTAGCAGTACGCTGGCTACTGCTTCGGGATTGTTGGCGTTTTGCTGAATGTATTCTTGCGATAGATAAATCTCGCCGTTTAAGCTGTCAAAAGCACCGTTGGCATTGTTGATTTGAGAGCTAGAAATAACTGTGATTCGCGGCAGGTTTTGGGTGTTGCCACTGGCGGCAGTTTGTACTATAGTTTGAGCTGCTGCTAGGTCGATGTTATCTCCAAAGGCTAGTTTCAGGTCTTGGTTGAAATCGGTTGTATTGGCAAAGTTTTTGAGGTAGGTGTTGGCAATTTTTTGAGCTTGTTCTAGGACCGATCCTGTTAGTATATCAAGGGGTATGTTAGATTGGGGAAGGTTGGCGGTGCTGGATGTTATGGGGTTAACTGAATTTGCTAGGGGTTGTTCGCTAAGGATAAAGTTGCTGATATCTGGTGTTGGATAGTTTGGATTGAGTTCGGGTATGAAAGTGCTGATATTGGGTGAATTTTTAGTGGTTCCGGTGGGGATTGTTTTTGCTAAAGGATCTAGTTTTATGTCGAAAGCTGTGGGGTCAAGATTGGGGGAGGTTTGCCAAGAGTTGTTGTTGTTGTTGGAGAAGTGTGAATCTAACATGATTTTGGGTTTTTATAATAGAGGGTTGGCGGTACTTTACTGTTGTTAGTCACATCTTAAGGTTGAGTTCTGGTGCTGAGGTGCGGTTTTGGTGCGAATGACAATTCGTGCGAATGACGATTTGATGTGGCAGATTTTGTGGTGAAATTGCAATGTTTTTGGTGCGAATGACGATTTAAATTAGGGCTTATGCACTCCGCCAAAGAAACCGGGGTTTTTACTGATTTTGTGGGCTGTGATGAGGTGTTTTTGGAAAAAACCCGGTTTCTGGAGTTGCGGGTTGAGTATATCGCTGATGATGTGAAAGATATAAGGTATTGGTTGCTTTGGTTTAATGATTGGTATTTGTTATTAATTCTCAGTCTGTTGATAAGAGTTGGGGGGGGTAGGCGATCTCTGAAACCCTCATTCTGTCGTTACCCCCCACAATTTGCTCTCTGGTTATGGGTTTCAGGGCTGTATTTGGCAGATTTTTTGGGGCTTATTGAAAATAATCTACCTTTATTGACGACGAAACTTGACCCCCACAAAAAAGTGCTGTAGACTTAGCTCAGGGCAAGGCTTCTAGGAGCTAGCCTTTAGGCTTCTTCGGAAGTCGAATTAATGGAAACTTTTATAGTTTTCAGGCCAATTTTCTTCTGCTACTACTTTAGGCTTCTTCGGAAGTCGAATTAATGGAAACTGGAAAAACCACCACAAAACTTTCTTGCAAATTTCTCTTTAGGCTTCTTCGGAAGTCGAATTAATGGAAACAACACGGGCTCCGCACCCGCTCGAGCAGAAGAAATCAGACTTTAGGCTTCTTCGGAAGTCGAATTAATGGAAACATTTTTTCTCCGAACTTTTTGGGTTTAGAGAAATTTCGTAATCTTTAGGCTTCTTCGGAAGTCGAATTAATGGAAACGAGAAAACAGTTTTTCTAGTTCCTTATCCGTTTTGACTTTAGGCTTCTTCGGAAGTCGAATTAATGGAAACTTGTAATGATTTGAATAAGGTGGTCGGAAGCTTACAAAACCTTTAGGCTTCTTCGGAAGTCGAATTAATGGAAACAAGAGATAAGAGTCTTTGTCATTATCAGGTGCTTTTGCCTTTAGGCTTCTTCGGAAGTCGAATTAATGGAAACATTAAGTCACCCACTCGGTAATTGGGTGAATGCGTTCTTTAGGCTTCTTCGGAAGTCGAATTAATGGAAACTTTGGCTGGAGTTGCCGCTGGAAAAGAAACCACAACTTTAGGCTTCTTCGGAAGTCGAATTAATGGAAACTAGAGTCCGTAGTTAAAGTCATCTATAATTGCGTCTTTAGGCTTCTTCGGAAGTCGAATTAATGGAAACTTACGGCTCATGAAAATTTGAAAATGCCCATCATCGCTTTAGGCTTCTTCGGAAGTCGAATTAATGGAAACGTCGTACTTCTGGCAGGTGGACTTATTGCTGTCCAACCACTTTAGGCTTCTTCGGAAGTCGAATTAATGGAAACTTTTTCTCCAGTTACTTTGTCTTTTCCGGTACCACCGCTTTAGGCTTCTTCGGAAGTCGAATTAATGGAAACCTGTCTGGAGTTCTTATTTCACCATTAGATTGTGAAAAACTTTAGGCTTCTTCGGAAGTCGAATTAATGGAAACGGGAATTGGCAATTCCCGGCGAGAAGTTAGCTATTTTTTCTTTAGGCTTCTTCGGAAGTCGAATTAATGGAAACGATCCTTCTCCTTCCTGTTTTTTTGGAACCTGAAACGATTTACCTTTAGGCTTCTTTGGAAGTCGAATTAATGGAAACACGATAATTTCAGTCATCACCTTAAAGTCGTCGCTTCTTTAGGCTTCTTCGGAAGTCGAATTAATGAAAACGCATGAGCTTCCTTGAACTCCACGCGATCGCAGTCTTTTAGGCTTCTTCGGAAGTTGAATTAATGGAAACAAGAAATCCCTAGGTATTAAAAAATATCTAGATATTTTATTTAATAAATATTAGGAATAGAATGGCGATGCTGCTAAATATTGCCCTTTATGTGTAACCCAAAATTTTCGCATTTACCCACAAGTTTGCCGGGGAATTAATTCCCCATCTCATAGCAAAAGTCGGTTAAAAACCGACTGGAAACCTCAATTAAATAATCATTAATCTTAGTCCTCTTTGAGAGGACTTGCGCTATGAGACAGGGGTTTTCAACCCGGTTGGACTGTCGGATTCGCGAGTTAGCCGATCGACAAATTCTCAGATTTATTCGCGATAAACCTCAACAATGCGATCGCCAATATTTTTAATCTTCTCCACCAACTCCGGCGGCTTCACTACCTTAACACTACCGCCAAACCCGATAATCCACTGCTCGAAACTGATATCATCTAAAGACCACTTTGGCAATACAACTCGAAACCGATGGGGAAACTTAGCATCTCCTGTTGGTTGCAAAGAAAACAGAGATTTAGAACCTTTAGGTTGTTTTCCTCCCACAGGAGGTGACATTTTCATTACCGCAAATCGCTTGGTGCCCTCGGCAACAAATTTAAATTTAGCGTTACTAAACCAAAGTTCCACAGTTATTTCGACTTGCGATCGCACTGTTTTATCTGAACTGAGAAACTGCTGCTGCAAACTAGCAGTTTTACCGAGAAATATCCCGGCACCTGCTGCTAAAAGTTGGTTCATCTTTTGTAAAGATTGTTCCTGAATTGTGCGATCGCGTTTTTTCCCTTGAGGTTGACCTAAAAACAATCTATCCAGCCTTTCAAAACGCAACAAACCATTATCTTTTTTGCCTGCACATTCAAGCCCTAAATACCAAGCAAAGTTATAAAAAACTATTTGCAGCGGCCACGCTAAAAAGAAGCCGTCCGCATCTCCTGAAAATCGACCGCCACCGGAAATGCGGTTTAATTCTAAGAGTTCTCCCGTGATAATTGCTGTTTCCAATTGGGTTAATTTTCTTGACATCGCGTCATCAGGAAGCCTGTCAGTATCGACAATACAATGATTCGCGATCGCCCTGACTGGATAAGTATCAGGAGAATTAAGCTTGCTGAGTTTCATCCGTTCTTTAAACGTTTCAAAAACTGCTAAAGCTGCCGGATCTTCTAAACTTTTGGCTTGAGATTGCAGAATTCCGAATACTTGATTCAGTTCGCGCTGCGATAAAATACCAGTTCCGGCAAAGTAGCCGTGTCGCAGGGGAAATTCTGGCAAAATCTGATAAGGTTTCAGGGTTTTTTCAATATCTTTCTGTAGGGCATCCAAGATATTTTCGCTAATAATTTTGTTTTCTTTGATGCCTTCGATTAGTGCTTGTTGGCTGCGGTTTTCGGAGTTTGGTAAAAAGGGATGCTGCAAGATAAATCGAATAATTTTTAGCAGCCGCTTGAATGGTTCTAAATCTGAATAAGCGTGAGTAATTAGGTTTGAGTCTTCAATTATGGTGACATCAATATCGTTTTCGACTTCTCCCAAATCGCCGTTTTTGACTGTCCGTAATCCCATATTATTTTCGACCCCCCCCAACCCCCCCTTGCTAAGGGGGGGAGTAAGAATAGGATTTGTGCGATCGTCCAGGGGAATAGTGTTATTTCCAATGCCGATTAGTTTATTTTGTTGCAGCCATTGCAAGTCGATCTCGATGGTATTGCGATCGGCATAAATACTGCCTTTGAGTTGGTGCATTATAGCACAAATTTCATCAACAGAGTCGGCAAAATGCGGCACTTTTCCCAAAATAGATTCTAACAATTTTGGGTCATTGATATGTAAGTATCCGATGCCGGGATAGCGGATAATTAATGCTATTAAATGCAGCAGGCGATCGAAATCTTGCAGTTTTGAGTATTGGTGTAGGATAATTTGTTTGTGTTTGGTGCGGTTGATGCGGTTGGTAAGGGCGCGATGTAAGTTTTGAATTTTGTTCTGAATTTCTGTGAGATCAAACTCGCCGTCGGTTTGAGGAATACTGTTAACTGCTGCAAAGCCTTCTGCGGGAAGTGGGGGGAAGTTTTGCAGGGATTTGAACATATCGGCGATCACGTTGTCTGGTACGATGCGATCGCGGTTTTGATTTCGCTGCTGGCAAGTTTCTAAGGGGGTTTTGAGATGCCAAGCCATCCACAATACGGGTTCTGATTTGCATTCTAAGTTGCGATCGTCCCCAGGAGTGAGGGAGGACTCGGAATTTAATTGCATGAGGAGTGACATTCGCCATGCGCGTTTGGCGTTGGTGGCATCGTAGATGACTGGTTGCTTAAGTGCGATCGAGCTTCGGATTTGCTGTATAATTTGATGTTCTATTTCTGTCCAATTTCCCTGAATGCTGGCATTTCCGTAGAGTTGTTCGCGAATGCGATCGGTGGAAACAATGTGATAGTTTGCTAGGGTGGCTAGTTGTTGGGCAAAGGTGGATTTTCCGCTGCCTGGTGGGCCGATGAGAAGGTGACAAATCATGTTATTTTTGGATGAAATTGGGACAATTTTAGATTTTGGATTTTAGATTTTAGATTGATTAGCGATTAAATATCACTGAATGATTTAGTCGGCGGAGGCCGACTTTGTTTATGTAGACGCGGTTTCAACCGCCGAGTCTGAATGATTTAGTCGGCGGAGGCCGACTTTGTTTATGTAGACGCGGTTTCAACCGCCGAGTCTTAGGGAGCACCACAGAATGATTGATCCTATAATGACCCAAAGATAATTTCAGTGTGCAGCGTATCTTATGTCTCTAAAATCTATCATGAAACTGAC
>NZ_JAEQDD010000158.1:0-8954 GCF_020737885.1 Microcoleus sp. PH2017_34_RAT_O_A
CCATTACCCATTACCGATTCCCCATTACCCATTACCGATTCCCCATTACCCATTACCGATTCCCCATTACCCATTACCGATTCCCCATTACCCATTACCCATTACCGATTCCCCATTACCCATTACCCATTACCCATTACCCATTACCCATTACCCATTACCCATTACCCATTACCCATTACCCATTACCCATTACCCATTACCCATTCTTCTGATTAATTTGAATTCAAGCCAAACATATAAGGGCTGGTTTTCCATCTAAAACCGGCCCTCATCCGATCTCGAAAATCGGTGAAATTTTAATTTTTAATCACATAACTAACTAGAGCTTGTAGCCCCAGCCGATAACTTTCTGAGCCAAAACCGCTGATTTGCCCGATCGCCACCGCCGCGATATACGAGTGGTGCCGAAAAGCTTCCCGTCGGTAAATATTGCTCAAATGAACTTCCACCGCAGGGATATTCACAGCGGCGATCGCGTCTCTAATTGCCACACTCGTATGAGTATAAGCTCCAGCATTAATCAACAAGCCTTGGTGCTGCCCTAACATTGAGTGAATTGCATCCACCAAAACCCCTTCATGATTCGACTGCTGAATAGAGACTTGCACCTGGAGGGCTTGCGCTTCTCGTTCTAGCAACTTGTTGATATCATTTAAAGTCGCAGAACCATAAACTCCAGGTTCTCGCTGACCCAATAGATTCAGATTAGGGCCGTGAAGTACCAGGATATTTAACAATTTTAAAAATTCCAGCGCAACAAAATTTATGAGATTTTTGAGAGTTTTGACTTGGGATTTAGAACCAGTCTTCAACCTCAAACCTCAAACCTCAGATTTCACATCTAGTCCCGACTACCGGCGATGCCTGGGTTGGTTGACTGGAATAGGAATCGGTTCGAGTTCCGGTTGAGCTTCTGGACTCAGCAGTCCTTCTATCAGCTTGCGAACCCATTCTTTAATTTGTTCCAGCACCTTTTCAATGTCTTCCATTGAACGGATAGCTCCTTTTTTTATAGTCTAGATTGGTGACGCTCCTACTCTGAATCAAAGATTACAGCGTAGGCATCTGAGTCCTGTTAAGGATATCGAGATCTTCCTTCGAGGTACTCCAAAATGTTTCTCTCGCTCGGCGTTTTATAGTGAGGAACACGTCCAGCCCCACTGTTTTTGCACTAGATCAAGGATTGTTTGTTCAGGCTGTGAAGATTTAAGAGTCCTACGGAATCGGTTAACCTTCTATCCTTCACAAACCTGGCTTTCATCCCACCCCAAATCAAAGATTAGGTCGTGGGGATTCCCGCCGAGCTAGCTAAACCGACGGCTAAATCCCTGAAAATAAGCAAGCACGACTTTGAAACCAAAGGTCAAACTTGCTTTCTCGCTTGCTGGTTGTTGGGAGCAACGCTTTTAAGCAAAGGAGAGAATCAGTGTATTTGCCAATCAGCCCTGTCTTATTATCATAACGAATCTTTACAGATAATCAATAGGCAAGGGGAAAATTACTGAAATATCTCGGACTGCAATTATTAAATAAAGCTTAAGCTTAAGGATGAGTATTGACAATTGACAAAGTGTTAGAGGTTTTCTACGCTTTTGCCAATAATAATTTACGCCGGAGCCGATCGAGCGCCGTACAACTACTCAGATTTCTAATCCAATCGCGAGTGCGGGCATAGCCGAAACGGTATTCAAAACTTTCAGTCTCGCCCTCGGGGCCCGCTAAACCGATATAAACCAGTCCGACAGGTTTAGCATCCGTGCCGCCTCCTGGGCCCGCGATGCCTGTAATGCTCAATCCCCAAGTGGTGTTGAGACTGGCGCGCACTCCCGCAGCCATTTGTTTTGCGACTTGCTGGCTGACTGCGCCAAATTCGGCTAAATCTTGGGGATTAACACCTAATAATCCTTCCTTAACCCGATCGTCATAGGAAATAATTCCACCCAAAAAGTACCTCGAACTGCCGGCAACACTGGTCAACATCGCTCCCAACCCTCCTCCCGTGCAGGATTCAGCCACACTAAGAGTTTCGCCAGCCAACAGCAACAATTTACCGACAGTCGAGGCGAGGGTATCGGTATCGGCACCGTAACAGTCTAAGTCAGTAATCAGTAGCAACTGTTGTTCGATCGGCTCAATTAACTTTTTCGCCGCCACTTCCGACTCAGCGCGGGCCGAAATCCGCAGTTTGACTTCGCCGTGATTGGCGTAGGGAGCAACAGTAGGATTAGTTAAATTCAGAAAATTATCTACTTTTTCCGCGAGTGCCGACTCAGCAATTCCCCAAAATTTCAACGTGCGACTGCAAATAGTTGCACTGCACCAGCCGTTATTTTTCAAGTAAGGAACGGCGATTTCTTGCCACATCAAGTGCATTTCCGCCGGTACCCCGGGAAATGTCATCACTGTGACATTGGGAACCGGCTGCCAAATAATCCCCGGTGCAGAACCTGTCCGGTTTGATAGAATGTCCGCACCTTCGGGAATTAAAGCTTGTTTGCGGTTGCTCTTGCTCATGGTGCGTCCCCGCTGAGCAAATTTTTGTTCGATATCGGCGATAATTTCCGGCCTTTCGATGAGGGGAACACCAAAATAATCGGCGATTGTTTCGACTGTGAGGTCGTCTGGTGTGGGGCCGAGGCCTCCGGTGAAGACCAAAAGTTGCGATCGACCTATAGCTATTTCTATCACCTGTTTAATGCGTTCTGGATTGTCTCCCACAACTGTTTGATAGTAGTGAGGGATGCCCAAACTCGCTAATTCTTTCGCTAAAAACTGGGCATTGCTATTAAGAATATCGCCTAACAGCAATTCAGTGCCAACACAAATAATTTCAGCAACCATTATTCTATTTTAGATTTTAGATTTTGGATTTTAGATTGGTTATTGGGCATTGGGCATTGGGCATTGGGCATTGGGAAGAAGGCCCGCGCAGGGCATTGGGCATTGGGCATTAATGATTGGTGATTGGTGATTCTTACTAACAAGTAACAACTAACAACTGTCAACTGTCAACTGTCAACTGTCAACTGTCAACTGTCTATCTTGCGTGCCTCCAAACTTTCCAGCTAGCGTATCCCAGCAAACTTGTAGCTCCCATAGCGTAAACTATGCCACTTGGAACTGAAAAAGCTAGGGCTAAACTTCCTACCCAAAGTGTCAGCGAGTAAATAAATAAAACCGCAAATCTATGGGATAGTCCGGCTTCTAGGAGTCGGTGGTGCAGGTGGCGTTTGTCAGCAATAAAGGGCGATTTGCCGTTACGGAGCCGATCGAGAATCACCGCCGACATATCTAAAATCGGTACAGCTAAAATTAAATATGGCAGTAACACAGAAGTAACAGCCGTAGTTTTAACTAACCCAATTACTCCCACTCCAGCGAGAGTAAACCCGATAAAATAAGCCCCGCCATCTCCCATAAAGATTTGAGCCGGATTGAAGTTGTAGCGTAGAAATCCCAAGGTGCCACCAGCTAAAGCCGCTGCAATTAGGGCCGCCGCCGGTTGGTGCATCGACAGACTGACAATCAGCATCACAACTGCTGCAATCCCCGAAACTCCGGCTGCTAAACCGTCCAAACCATCAATCCAGTTAATGGCGTTGGCCATACCGACGAGCCAAATCACGGTAATGGGCAAGCTCAGCCAGCCAAGATCCGTCAGTCCCAGGGAGGGAACTGTGAGAAACTCAATTTGTACGCCCGCGTACCAAGCGATGCTGGATACGCCAATTTGCATGAGCAAGCGTTTGATGGCTGAGAGCGAAAACAAGTCGTCTGCTAAACCGATGAGGAAGAATCCGATGCCGCCGAGGGTGACTCCCCAAACTTGGTATTCGTCTTTGGGATTGAGAACTTGTCCGCTAGCATCGATGAAGCCTCCACAGAGCCAGACAAATAACAGGGCAATCAGAGTGCCGAGAAAGATAGAGACTCCTCCCAAGCGTACCATGGGGCGCTGGTGGACTTTTCGCTCGCCTGGCCGATCGACTCGCCCGCTTTTGAGACCAATGGTTTTGACTATTGGCGTACTCCAGAGGACGACGCTCGCAGAAACCAGAAAAGCGAGTACATGATACAGATACTGGTGCGGCATCTGAAATTAATTTTAAATAGTGCGGGCAATTATACTGTCAGGCAGAGTCTACTACATTTCAGATGGCTTGTAACCAGGAAACATTTTTAAGAGCGACTGGGGGTTTGGGAGCCGGAGATTTGCCGGAGTGGAAGTTGCCAGGATGCGAATTGTCAGGTTTTTAAATGATTCCTCTCGAATTAATCGTCTTTCAATCGCAATGTTGATCGACTTTTTCGATATCCATACTTGCCAAGCGAGCTGAGTTGAGCGGTATCTTTCGCGATCGACAAATACCGTTAATCAAACCAGCGCCGCTCGACAAATATTTTTAGTAAAAACTGCCTTTCGCGATCGAGATTTTCGATAAAAACTGCTTGTCAAGATCGCAAGGAACAACTCTCAATCTTTTGTAGCTCTTTTACCTTTTTACCAGAAAGAATTGGTTGAAAGCCTCTCCTTGATCGGGAGAAATTAAAATCAGACTATTCATTACTCCCATCCTATTCCTTCTAGGTAGAGGTCGCTCTCCTTCGGTCAACTGTCAACTGTCAACTGTCAACTGTCAACTGAACCGTACACTTCCAACTACCAATTCCCCATTGCCGATCAGGAAAATTAAGCTAATGCCGGCACTTTCAAGAACAAGTGCGGGTATAACGGGAAGCGATCGCACAGTGCGGCTACTCGGCGCCGACATTCGGCGGCGACGCTTTCATCATCTGGATTTAGCAGTCGATCGGCAATAATATTACCAATCTCGGTAAATTCTGCTGTTCCCATTCCTCTTGTCGTCATCGCGGGCGAACCGAGTCTCAAACCGCTGGTGACAAAGGGCGATGCTGGATCGAAAGGCACCGTATTTTTATTAGCAGTAATATTCACACCGCTGACTAATTGGTCGGCTCGCTTGCCTGTCATGTTTGCCGATCGCAAATCTACTAGCATTAAGTGATTGTCGGTGCCGCCGGAAACGAGTTTTAAACCCCGCTGCTGCAACTGTGCAGCTAAAGCCCGCGCATTTTCAATTACTTGACCGGAATAAGTTTTAAATTCCGGTTTTAATGCTTCGCCGAAAGCTACAGCTTTGCCCGCAATCACGTGCTCTAAGGGGCCGCCTTGAGTGCCGGGAAATACTGATTTGTCGAACTTTTTGCCCAGTTCGGGGTCATTGGTCAAAATCAAGCCGCCACGGGGGCCGCGCAGGGTTTTGTGAGTGGTGGTGGTGACTGCGTGACAGTGGGCGAGGGGGCTGGGATGATGGCCTGTGGCGACTAATCCGGCAATGTGGGCGATGTCGGCGAGCAGGTAAGCTCCAATTTCGTCGGCGATCGCTCTAAACTTTTCAAAGTTGATAATTCGCGAATATGCCGAATAGCCGCAAATCAGCAATTTTGGTCGGTTTGCTTTAGCTAGTGCCAAAATTTCGTCGTAGTCGAGCTGTTCAGTTTCTTTGTTGACGCCGTAGTGAAAAGCTTTAAACCATTTACCGGATACATTAACCGGCGAACCGTGGGTCAAGTGTCCGCCGTGGGACAAATCCATGCCCATAATTCCGTCCCCTGGCTCTAGCAAGCTCAAAAATACTGCAAAGTTGGCTTGAGCGCCGGAGTGGGGCTGGACGTTGGCGTGGGCTGCGCCAAAGAGCTCTTTAGCGCGATCGATCGCGATTTGCTCGATGCCGTCAATAAATTCGCAGCCGCCGTAGTAGCGTTTGGTTGGCAATCCTTCGGCGTATTTATTGGTCAGCACTGAGCCTTGAGCTGCCATTACGGCTGCGGAGGTAAAGTTTTCGCTGGCGATCAGTTCTAAGTGATCTCGCTGCCGCTGGAGTTCTTGCCCGATTAAATCGGCAATTAGCGGATCGGTTTTGGAAAGGAAGTCTAAGTTAGTGTCCGTCATTCGATTTTAGATTTTAGATTTTGGATTTTGGATTGACCCCACGGCTCAAGTCGGGGGAAGAGAGGATTTGAGATTTTAGATGCAAGGATTGATTCCACGGCTCGATCCGGGGGCTTGTACCATCAAGAAATTCTTGGTCACAATAATCAACCTCTTCAGAAATTTGGGGATTGGGAATTGGGGATCTTGTACCATACTACGGATTTCGCACCATTGACATAAATATTACGTTGTGTTCAGGTTAAGCCGTTTGTCCCAAATTCCTGACATACAATGAAATTACTGGTGTGGAACCTGCCGGAGGTATCAAATGTTAGTCATTCTAATGGAAAATCAGATGCTTGCCCCTCAGTGTGTTTGCCAAAGTTGTGTGCTCGCCGATCGCACTGGCCAACCGCGCTGGAGCGGTGGAGAGCTTCGCTGCGGTCATCCAGTTGCCAAACCTACGGAAAATTTGCCCGATCGATACGAGTGTCAAATGGGCTTCGTCATTGCCAATATTAAATAATCATCGGCCAAACAGGGCATCGGGCATCGGCCAAACAGGGCATGGGGCATCGGGCAAACAGGGCATCGGGCATCGGGAATGGTGACTATTGAACCCGACTTGAGATAAGTACCGCTGAATCTACTCGGCTCTGAGTGAAAAGCAAGTTCCGGGCGAGTCGGAACACTGAGCCTGCCGCTGCGTTATCCTGAGTTTAATGGGAATTGATATTTAGTCGATCGACTCAGGAGAGTTCATTATGACTTGGCGCGGATCTACGACTGTTCCAGACCGGATTTTTGCTTCTTTGCCTTACTTGCTACCGCTGATTGACGGGCTTGCCTTTGGTAGGTTTCTGTTTACACAGTTTCCTGTCCTGCAACTGTTGTTGATACCGCTATCTCCATTGATGCAAATTTATAGTTTGCCCTTTGCTAGCTTGGTTATTTTCTTTGCCCTGTATTTAGGAGTAGTTAGAAACGAAAACATCAGTCACTTCATTCGTTTTAATGCGATGCAGGCGATTCTTTTAGACATTGTTTTGATGCTCTGCGGTTTGGTTTTGCCAATTTTTGCAAAAGGCTTCCAAGTCGCATTTATTGCAGAGACTCTGTATAATATGGTGTTTTTAGGCGCTTTAGCTGCATTTTTCTATGCAGTGGTTCAATCGGCTTTGGGACGCTATGCAGAGATTCCTCCCATTTCGGACGCTGTTTATATGCAGGTACGTTAGTAAGTAGTTATTGGTTATTTGTTGGTTGTTATTTGTTGGTTGTTATTTGTTGGTTGTTATTTGTTATTTATTCGGATCAAACCTAATAACCAATAACCAATAACCAATAACCAATAACCAATAACCAATAACCAATAACCAATAACCAATAACTAATAACCAATAACTACGATATTTTCAAGACTGCCGATGCCTTCAATTTCAATGCGGACTCGATCGCCTATTTGCAGCGGCCCAACTCCTTGGGGCGTTCCAGTCAGTATCACATCGCCGGGATTTAGGGTCATGATTTGACTGATGTAGGAGACGAGAAAGTCTGGGGAAAATACCATGCGATCGATCTGAGATGACTGTATTGGTCGATCGCTCCCATTGACAAAAGTCTGCAACTGTGCAGCAGGACTCAATTCGCGCACAATCCAAGGCCCCAAGGGACAAAACGTATCAAACCCTTTGGCCCTCGCCCACTGGTTGTCTCGCTTTTGCAAATCTCTGGCTGTTACGTCGTTGGCGATCGTGTAACCCCAAATTTTGCCGTGTGCTTGTTCGGGAGTGCAGTTGGTACAATGTTCGCCAATTACCAGGGCCAATTCTCCCTCGTAGTCTACCCTTTCCGACTGCTGCGGATAGCGAATTGCTCCACCTGCTGCGATGACAGCGCTGGGAGGCTTGAAAAACAGCAGCGGTTCTTCGGGTACTGGAGTTCCCATCTCGGCAGCGTGATCGACATAATTTTTGCCGACGGCTACAATTTTTGAGGGAGAGCACGGGGCGAGAATTTGGTAACTATCTGGTGCAAGTTCCAAATCAGTTGGTTGTCCTTTTAACCAGGGAGGCGCATCAAATACTTGAACGCTGCGGCTAAGTTGCAGCAAACCGTAATGGATGTGTCCTTGTGTTGTTTTAACTCGAACGTAGCGCTGGGCCATAATATTTTAGATTTTAGATTTTGGATTTTAGATTAAATAGGACTTTCAGTAGGATACATATAAACACGAATCTAGGGATAATTACTGAAAATTTATTGCTCGATCGACCTTTTTGATTTTTGATGTATCATTTTTAACCCGCTTTCAGTACAAATTCCGTGCAGCGCTTTGTCCCAGGAGTCAACGGGTAGCTGGGCTAGCAAGGCAAATTCAAAGATTGTGGCGATCGCAATTTTTGATTCCCACTCAGTTAAACTGAGCATTCGATCGTAATAGCCGCCACCGTAGCCCAAGCGATAGCCGCGAACATCGCAACCTACAGCGGGTACGAGGATTAAATCTACTTCTGAGCGATCGATTTTCGGAGCATCCGGCAGCGGTTCTAGGATGCCATAAGCTCCAGTATGCAAAGCATCTCCGGGCTGCCAGACGTGCCACGATAACTGTTTGCCGACACAGCGGGGAAATCCCCACGTGCGGGGAGTTTCAAATAGGGGACTTAAATCTGGTTCTTGGCGAAAGCTAAAGTAGGCGAGGATTGTTTTTGCTTCGGTAAATAGGGGCGAGTTGTGCAGGTGGTTGCAAAGGATCTCGCTCTTTTGTCTCCATTCTTGGGCTGGTAGGGATTTGCGGGTGTTCAGGAGCGATCGTCTTAATTCGGTTTTAGTTAATGAAGGTTCAGGAGTGTTCATATTTGCGATCGAATCTCTCGTTTGAGTTCCAGTCCGGCAGGGGTTGAAAACCCCTGTCTCATAGCGAAAGTCCTCTCAAAGAGGACTCAAATTAATTGCATTTTGCATCAAACTCTGTAGTCGGTTTTAACCGACT
>NZ_JAEQDD010000159.1:0-8678 GCF_020737885.1 Microcoleus sp. PH2017_34_RAT_O_A
ACAACGACTAGGAAAGCTTTCCAGTTTGAGCATTATTTCATAACAGCCCCTAACCCAACGATAGGATTTTTCAGGAGCATTGAGCTTGAGCCACAAAAATATATTTTCTATGTCATGAATAGCAGTAGGAGATATCTCAACTCGGTAGGTCATATTTTTTTTGAAGCTCTTCAAAAGCTTGATGAATAGAAACCCCTTCGCCTCGATCGAATTCCCCTAAGCTTTGACGAATACCTGCAAGAGTTTCAAGAAGTTCTAACCGATTAAGTAGTTTTTCATAACTTTCCGCATCCTGAAGCACAGCAACCGCTTTACCATTAATGGTAATTACGATTGGTGTTTTATCTATTTCAAACTGATGAAGCAACTCAGGAGCTTCCTGTTGAAATTGGTTCAGGGGACGGCTACGGGAGAGGTTAAGCATGGTGTTCACTTTTTTTGAGTGTTGTTAACAATTTAGCAAAAGTTATTTTTTATTGCCTAAATTATAAAAGCACCAATTTTCTGTATGTCAAACTCTCGATCGAGCTTCCAAATCATCTCCAAGGTGACTCTATTCCGTCCGTTCCACTGTGCTGTTAGCTGGCTGGCTACTAGGCGATGCTTCTAATTTCTGCCGAATTGCGGCCTGAATTTTTGCGTCAAAATCGGGATCGCTTGGGCTTGCAATGATTGATTTCGGACGCTGACTGAACCTGTCTAAATATGCCTGACAAGCAGCTCGATCTTGGCGATTTTCCAGAAAGTACCGTCTCAATTCGGCATCGCTCATAGCCTCAAAATTCACTTGGCTCATCAGAATACCTCCCCATTCGGTACAATTTCAAACTCAAGGTCTTCACCATATCCAGCTAGAACGTATACGTTTCGAGTACGACGATCTATACAAACCAGATGAATCGGTTGCAACATGATGAACGTCAACTGATAGCTGACGCGATATAAACTCTCTAACTGAGCAGTAGTTGGCATTTCGGTCACTCACTCCACCTACTGTCTATTTTAACTGTTCCGAGTTCAAATGAACTCATCAGTTTACTTTACTGTTGTTGGAATGGCGTTCTATTGTGGTTAAGCGGGGGTTTGTGCTACTCATAAGGCGGAAAGGAGAATCTTCGCCGGAATCCTTAATTCTCGATCGAGATTCCGAATCATCTCCAAAGTCAGGGAGTGTTTGCGAGATAACGACCCCATTTTAGCTTGGGGAATTGTCTTAAGCAGCCTAAAAAACCTCACGTTCTCAAGGTTACTGAAGACCACCATTACTATAAATCAGTTGTCTGTTGATCCATCCGCCTTCTTTGGAACACAGAAATCTGACTAGATTAGCGCAATCCTGTGGCATACCGACACGATCCAACAGAGTGATGGATTGCACATCAGTTTTGAGTGCTTCGGACATCCAGCCAGTATCAGTCGCACCTGGATTTATTACGTTCGCAGTGATGCCCAGCGACCTAAATTCCTGTGCCGAAGCGAGTACGATCCGATCCATAGCACCCTTGCTGGCACCATAGGGGAGATTGCCTGCGGTATGGTCGCTGGTAATCGAAACAATACGACCAGATCCAGTTTCCCCTCGGAATCTCTGACCAAACTCTTTGATCAATAGCCAAGTAGCACGGGCATTGACGGCAAAGTGTAAGTCAAAGCTCTCAACTGACGTGGATAGAATATCACTATCAACTGAATGGCAATGAGCAATAACCATTGCCGTAACGTTTCCCAGGTCATGCTCAACAATATCGAATATGCGCGAAGCAGAATCAGTCAAGGATAAATCAACCTCGATCGCTGTGGAGCGCACACCGAATTGCTCAAGTTTGTGGCAAAGTGACTGAACCTCTTTCGGATCGCTGCCCCAAGGCATTGACGCATCGTATGGCTGCCAATAGGTCAGAGCGACATCCCAGCCTGATTTTGCTAATTCTTTGGCAATTGATGATCCGATGCCAATAGTCCGACTTGCACCAGTTATAAGAACTATTGGTCGCTGGGTCATACATTTCTCCACAAGTAAGAATGATAAGTCGATCGCACACCCTGGGCGATCGCCAAAATCGACACATTGATCGTAACTGCTTCACGCACGAATCACTGTAATTAACCGACCCATTGGGCTAGTCTGAATTTCAGTTTTCAGTCGTTCTTCTAACTCCGGTGCATTATCTCTGCGATCGAATATCACCAACCACCCTTCATCTTGTCCCAATCGAGCCAAATATCCATCTAACTGTTCCAACCCTTTACTCAACGGATCGACTTTCCGAGTCCGCCAAACCTTCAGTTCAATTCCTAATGTTACCTCACCATAACGCAGGCATAAATCCATTCTGTCGCGCCCGATCGCATATTCTCTCTCCAACGTTCCGCCACCATTAATCACCCGATGCAGAAACGCCATCAGCACTAAATGCGGCGCAATTTCGGGGTAAGACGCACTTTTGAGTAACGGTTCGCCATGTTGCAACCAAAATTCTAAAAAAGTTTTCAGTAAAGCCTGAGTATCTAATTTACCTTCTGATGTCAACCAACTCGGTGCAATTTGGGGCAGAGAGGCCATTGGAGTTACGGTGAGCACGCGGGGCAAAACTTCGCGATAAATTGGATTGGCGATCGTCAATCCACCCTGAACGTCCATCTTACACAAACCCAAATCGATTAAAAACTGAATATCATCATTGGGGATATTGCCGAGTTCCAAACCCGCCAACATCGGCTCGATAATTGCTTTGACTCGGTTTTCTCTGAGTCGTTCAGCCAAGCTATCTAAATGCGTATCTTGTCGTTTTATCAGAATTTCTTTAGCTTCTAAAATATGTTCTGGTGTAATTTCTATAGATTCATCTGTTACTAATTCTTCGACGATTTCTTTGGCTAAAGCATTCACCAACCAAGGTTGTCCTTGTGTTAATTCAAAAGCTAAGGCTACGGCTTCTGGTGTAAAAACTTGTCCGGTATCTTGGGTATGTTGCCCGTAGAGTTCTGCGACTTCTGAGGCATTAAAATTTCTGAGCGTAATCGATCGCACTTTAATATTAAACGGACTGGATGTATTTAGGCGATCGCTACCACCCGCAGCCACTTTGTAATCGCGAACATCCCGCAAACCGATTAAGCCCACCGATTGCGGAAACGCACGAGGACGAGAGGGATAACCATTGCGTAATTGACGCAAAACCGATAGCAATACTTCATTTTGGAGCGAATCAATTTCATCGATGAAGACTACTAAAGGGCGAGGTGAAGTTTGTGCCCACTGCCGCAAGGTTTCTTCAATTCCTTGTCCCACCTCCATTTCTTGTTTTGGTGGTGGCTGGAGCTCCGGTGGCAAATAGACTCGCGCCTCACTTCGCCAAGAACTTAAAATGACCGCTTGGGCTTGTTGTGGATTGTCATTAAAGGGCGAACCTAACTCCACGGAAACCACGATCGCAGTGTACTGTCCGCTGTCAGTGAGTTGCTTGGCCAAAGCCAGCATTGCCGTGGTTTTACCAATTTGTCGGGGTGCGTGGATGACAAAATAGCTTTGCTGAGCAATCAGTCGCTCTAAATTCGGGAGGCGTCGGGTTGCCGGCAACATATAGTGAATGTTATCGCGGCAAGGGCCAGCGGTATTGAACCAACGTGGCATAGGTCAACTGGGGCGAATGGGGCTGCTCTCAGTTTACTTTACTGTTGTTGGAATGGGGTTCTATTGTTGTTAAGTGGGGTTTGTACCGACTCATCGGGTGGAAATGAGAATCTTAGGCGGAATTATTAATTATCGATCGAGCTTCCGAACCATCTCCAAAGTCATACAGCATTTACGAGATAACGTTCCTAGTCAGCGGCTGCCAGGAACTTTGCGATGACACAGAGGCTCTAGTAAGTCCGCTGCACTAGGGTTGTTATGCCGCTGTTTACTGTTCCGATAAAGGTATTTTACTCTTTAACTCCTTCAATGTTTCCGCAGCTTCTTGCTGACGATACCTGTCAAAATATAATCTCTCAAGAACATAATTTACTAATGTGAGTAAATTTTCTGCATCTTGCGCTTTCACTTGCTTTGCAAAAGCAAGATGATCTGAATGTGCGCCTTCATTGCCAAGATCTTTTATACCGTTGATGATTGTTTGTAATTCTTCTGGCATTTTCTCCTGCTTAAATAATTGAGAGAGCCTGTCATGTAATTTTATGAAATAGCTTTTGCCTTTATTGTTTGTGCTTTCAGTAGGTATTTTAAAGTCATTGCAAATTTCTTCTAACACTGCCCTGCACAAGATGAAGCTTGCTCGTGGTGATCTAGCAAGAACCGCTTCAGCCTGCTTAACTACCTCAGAAATAGACAGAGGAATTGAATCATGTAATTGCCTTGCAGGAGCATATAAAACAGACCGCCCATAACAACGGAACTGGGGTTCGTTTGGGTTCTGCTCATCCTCTTCTTCAATACCTCCCGCACTGTAAAGAAGCACTGTTACAGAATCACAGGTCAAACAAGTGAGAATTTTAAAGACTTGAATTGTGTAATACGAGTTTTCTTCATTATCGTACAAGTGGTGCGAAAAAGCTTTTTCGCATTTCATTACACTGCCGCAATTGCATAATTCTTTACTTGACTCAACCTCACAGTCATACATTGCTAACCTCTAGTGTCCTTAATCAATAGAAAGCACTAACTTAACATTTATTTTTCTGATGACAAGTAACTTTTAAGTACCGTCCCAACCCAAGATTGAAGCGGCATAACTTATAATTGTATCGCAGTTGCAGTACAATACTGGATATAGTCGAATAATACCGCAGCTCGAGGATGTATGTCAACCCCTTCTTAACTCCCCATCAGAATCTCATTTCCTCGATCGAGTTCGCCGCACGATTTGACTCAATCACTTAAGCCGTCGCACTGAAAAAAGCTATCTTCATTATATTTTAGATTAGAGAGCATTTAGAATCGAGCTCACACTGGGGCGAGCTGTGCATTATGATAAAGCAAGCAGCGATAAACTCTCATCTTCATAAAATAATTCGATCGCGTTGAACTCCCGACGCAGCAAATTTTCAACTTGTGATGTCGAACAGTTTCCAAGTCGAAGCCAAATAACTTTCGGTGGATTCCCAAATACTAAGCTCAGGTCGTGCATATCCGCGTCTTTCGAGACAATCATCAAATCATTGTCTTTTGCATAATCCCAAACTATTGGGTCGATCGTTGCTTTCATGCCCACATCTCGAACATGAAGTGAATTTGGAAAAAGATCGCTCAAACGATTCGGCAACTTGGGCGACAAGTTTTCATCAAAAAGTAATTTCATGCGGATAAGGTAGCGGTCATAAACCGACGCTCACGGTCAGCAGCATAAGCTATACAAGCTTTTAAATCTTCTCGTGTCAAATCGGGAAAATCGTCGAGAATTTCTGCTTCGGTCATCTCGGAAGCCAGGTACTCAAGCACTTCATAAACTGTAATTCGCAAGCCGCGTACACAAGGCTTACCACCGCGTTTATTTGCTTCGATCGTGATGTGGTCTCGGTAGTTCATAAGAAACACTCGGTAATACTATTTTTCTGTGAAGCTACATAGAATGTATCCTTACCCCATGCGTCTTTGCGAATGTCGTCTAGGGTGATATTTTTTTGTTCCCAGATTCCGGCTAGCTCAAAAAAAGGATTGTTCTCGATCGGAGTCATCGTTTTTTTGTTCTATCGTTTGAGTTTGGCTGGCTTGAAATTCTAGAAATTCGATAAATTCAATAACTTTATTGCGTTGTTCTGGGGAAAAATGTTGGATTTTTTCGATCGCCATTTCTAGGCTTAACAATGGTTTCTCCTTGGTTGGTTTTGGCACTTACTATTCTAACGATTTACACAAACATTTTTCATAGCAAGCCTATTGTTCCGCATCCGTTCTCATGCGATCGAGGTCGCCGTCCCAGGCGAGTTTACCCCTTAGCGCCCGGAGGTTCTGTTGGTTTTTCATTTGGATCAACAGGTTCAGAGCCAGTTCGACAACTTCTTGTTGTGCTGTGAGTCCAGTCGCCTGGAGCGCATTAGTGATGAGGGAGTTATCGATTTCGATCGTGGTTTTCATAGGTATTTTGGGGTGAGTCTTATCGATCGCGCTTTCATCCAATTACAAGCGATCGCCCACCGGCAGCGATCGACATCTTTTTTTTTAATTAAATCCTTTTGTTACTGCCGATCGATCGCATATTCTCACATATAACGAAGTTCAAGTGCATTGCAAAAGCTACTCAAGCGATTCAGCAAAGCATTGTAGTAGGGATAAGCATCATCTCGTTCATCTTGAAGGCGGGCATAAAGAGTCAATTCTGGCTCTGCGGCCAGACGATCTTTAGGAACATCTAAGCCCGCTTCGGCTAGGCGAGTTGCCGCGATCGCGACTAACAATGACCCAATTGTATTAGTTTTACCATGATGAAGATCGTTCAGTCCAGGTAGAATTAGCTCTGCTCCCGGCAACTCATTTAAGTTCATAACTGTCCATCCTCTATGTTACTTTCAAAACGTTTGATGAAGTTCTCAACTCTGCTTCTGAGCGCATCAGGATTAAGAGAGGGAAATCGGATTAATTCGGGTGCAATACTCTCAAAACTATTACGCAGTTCTTCTAAGGAAAATAATTTCTGTTCGTACATGGCTTGAACATCTTTAATGTCCCGATCGAATCCCCTGGATATTTTGGAGAGTGCTTGGGCTATAAAGTCATAGTGATAAAACGAGATTTGACCGTATTTGCCAATGAAGATACTCCTGTCGCGCCACCCCGGAATTGTGGGTAAGAAATCCTGTGGGGAAGCCAGTTCGATATTAATATTCAATTCTTGTTTGATTTTGGCGATCGCACCAAAAATGCCTGGGGGTTCAGGATCTAGACGAATATCGATATCAATGGTCGAACTCCGCCATCCAATCAGTAGGGCACTAGCACCACCCGTAAAATAGATGCAGCCTGAACCCTGAGCCTCTCTGCCCAAGACTTGCATCAGTCGTTCTATCTTCTGAGAATCAACATTCGGACGCATATGCTGCACAAATATTTTAAACGGTAACAGATTTCTTAGAACTCTACATCAATATTATTACATCGCCCTCTTAATAATAAATTCAAGATTGCTGCTCGAAAACAATTTCTTCATAAAATTGCTCGATCGCCAAACTCAACCCAATACTTCTAAGCTCCACGCGATCGCCCGATCGATAGCTCAGAATCAACCAATCCCCTGCATCATTTTTATGATAAATATCGATCGCCATCTCATCCGAACTCACCAACACATAATCAACCAAATTCGGGTTGCGGCGATATTTTTCAAACTTCTTGCCGCGATCGTAAGCCTCGGTACTATCCGATAAAACCTCAACAATCAAACAGGGATAGGTAATATATTGAGGGCTAGAATTATCTCGCCGATCGCAAGTGACACTCAGATCGGGATAGGTATAGTTGCGAGTATTGAGGATATTTACGCGGCAGTCAGAATTGTATGTTTTACAACCACTACCCCGCAGATGGGGCTTGATCGTCACTAAAAAGTTTCCCGCGATCGCACTATGATTTTGCGTGCCCCCACTCATCGCACATACGCGACCATCGATTAGCTCGTGCCTTTCTAATTGTTGCTCCTCCCAAGCAAAATACTCTTCAGGCGTAAAGTACCGCTCCTGCTCTCTAGCTGCAATCATAACAATCTCCTAATTTAAAAGTAGTAATACCAACACGCTCACCGGACGTAAATCACCTTATTTTTATGATATATGTCAACTTTTAAGGTGTTGTTTCTGGGGTGAGGTCGAGGTTGCGATAGACTTGTTCGATCGCAAAACTAAGATTGATGCTTTTTAGTTCGATAGTGTCACCTTCTTTGTAGTTAATAATGATCCATTCACCAGCATCATTTTTATGATACAAATCCATTTCGATACTGGTGGAACTAACCAATAGATAATCTTGTAAGACAGGGTTGCTGCGATACATTCTAAATTTACCACCGCGATCGTAGGCCTCAGTGCTGGGAGAGAGAACTTCAACGATTAAGCAGGGGTAGGTAATGTATTGGGTTGTGGTTTTATCGCGATCGTCGCACGTTACACTTGCATCAGGATGGGTGTAGTTTTTGGTTCCGGCGATGTTGACTCTCAGATCGGAGTTTCCTGTTTCGCAACTGCTGTTTTCTAGATGATTGGAGAAGAGAGTTGTGAGTCTGACGGCAATGCGGCTATGGTTTACGCTGCCGCCGCTCATGGCGTACACTTGACCGTCGATATACTCATGCTTTTCTAGCTGCTTTTCTTCCCAAGCAAAGTATTCTTCTGGGGTTATGTGAGGAAAGTTTTCTTTGGCGGCGATCATTTTTTTAGGTAATGGGTAATGGAGTTTATTTCTATTTTACTCTTCTTCATCATTATCCAAAAGCTGTTTTAAAGAATCAAAATTTTGTTGAGAACTGTGACGAACGCGGTGAATTTCAACCATTCTAGTATTTTCATCTTCTACGATACTAAATAAAATACGATATTTCTTCTCATATAAAATTTGACGTATTTCCAGGTCGAAATACTCACTTTCTAATGCTAAGGGACAACGACTAGGAAAGCTTTCCAGTTTGAGCATTATTTCATAACAGCCCCTAACCCAACGATAGGATTTTTCAGGAGCATTGAGCTTGAGCCAC
>NZ_JAEQDD010000017.1:0-49277 GCF_020737885.1 Microcoleus sp. PH2017_34_RAT_O_A
ACAATTGAGCTAATCTCTGATTGGGCGATCGATCGTATTCCCTCAATTACTCGTATTTTGATACATCTCTCAAAGAGCGCTGAAGCGCAACTACGTACCTTTTAGTCCCAACCGAAGTCTCGATCGCACAATTGAGTTAATCTCTGATTGGGCGATCGATAATATGCCCTTAATTGCTCGTATACTGTCTCGCTGACCGGCGGATATTGGTTGGAATTGTACTTTTCGTAGGTTTCTAATTCGTGCGGCGGCGAGCCTAGAAATTCTAACACGCTGTTGTATGTGCCGCAAGGATTAACATACAAATCTTCGCTTTTGAGGATTAAAAGTTGTGATTTGGGAAATAGCTGCATCCAGGCTGGAAGTTGGTCGGCGTAAATGCCGCGGCCCAGATATGTGTAGTGGCGGTGGTTGTAACTTTCGTAGGTTGGACTCGCTAGGATTTTTTCGATTTCGCCTTTGAGTCTTTCGGGTTCGTGGGCGATCGCACTTTCGAGAGATAGCGATTCGTAGCCAATTTTTATGTAGTAATGATAGTGGGAAATTGCGCGTTCTACTGGGTTTCTCAGCAGGGCGATGATTTTAACTTTCGGACATAAATCGTGAATGCGCTGGGCGACTCGGGGATGAAAAATATAGTAGGGGCTGGCTTCTCCGGTTAGCAGGTGTTCCCCACTTTGTGCTTGGGGAAATTGGGAATAATACCAGTCGGGGGTTTTGTCGAAGTTGAGGTCGAAATAATGGATTTCTTTTTGGGCGGCGGGGGCGATTTGGGGATGTTGGATCAGGTAGTTGTACAGGGATGTTGTGCCGCCTTTTTGGACGCCGATGATGATGAAATCGGGGGGTTTGGAGGGTTGTTTCATGGATTGGTGATGATATCTGTGGATCAATATAACGGTTTTTAGTAGGGAAACGGCACTGCCGTGTCCTGTATTTGAATCGTCTAACTCCGCGCGGTTGTGGTTTTTTAGCCGATCGTGCTATTATTGCGTTTAACGAGATTGCGCGCAATACGTAGTAACTCTTTCTCGATCGCCAGATGCGAGAATGCAGATATGCGCGTTTGAGAGATATGGCTAAAAAAATTCCACCTGACATGGCTGAACTGAGCGTTTACGTAGACAAAAAGCTAAAGTTGCAATTCAAACTAGCTTGTACGGCTCAAGAAAAACCGATGAGTGAAGTCGTTGGTTTGCTGATGAAGCAGTGGCTAGAGATACAAGCAACCTCGCCAGAGTCTGAACCCTAGCGCATCAAGACGGCCACCAAAACTGAGGAGACAAATGTTGAGAGACCCAAATAACCCTGAGAAATCTTGGGAGGATTTAGAAGCCGAACTAGCGGAAAACCCGGACAGACCTTTTTATGCCCGGAGTGACGCAGAAGCTTTTAAACGCTGCGAAAAACAAAATCGCGAAGCAACGAGACACTCGGACGTAACCGGGAGAGCCTATTACACTTGTGATGAGAAAAGAGGGAAAAACTCATGACCGAATATAGATTAACACCCGCAAAGTACCGCCACGTTCAGGTAGTGGTTTGTCTCAACCGCGTTCGATTAGACGGCTACGCTAACCCTGATGAGGCTTTGGCAAAGCTGAGCGAACTTGGTTACAGTCCACAATTGCGCTATCAATGGAATCCAGAACGAGATGAATTTGATTTGTATGCCCTGATTCATGATTTGCCGCTAGATGAGTCGCTGATGACTGACGAAAAGTGTCAGGAGTTCTTTAAACATTTTAGGCACAGTCAGATATATTCGATCGGCTGCGGACACGCTGACCCCGATTGGTTATTTGCTTGGGGCTTTAATGACCCGCGCCGTCACGCTACGCCGGAGGAAATCGAGCCTCTGCAAGCAAATGCTACCGCCGCTGCTTGATATTTGAGGAGACAAATAATGATGACTAACTTGAATTACCGACTGCTACCTCCAAAAGATGAGTATGTCCAAGTGTCTATCTATCTGAATCGGGTGCACTTGGATGGATATACGCCCGTGAAGCGAAGCTATCCCGTAGGGAATCGCGCGATCGCACAATTGATCGAAATGGGTTATGCTCCTAGTTTGCAATACCAGTGGAATCCAAAACGCAACGAGTTTGATTTGTTTGCTGTGATTCACGATCGCCCGATCGCAGATTCGCTGATGGATAAACAGGCTTGCGATGCTCTCTGGGCTGCATTTAACGAATCTTCGCTTTACGTGATTGGTTGCGAGGCGGCCCAAAATCCTAATTGGCTGGCTGCGGGCAGTTTTAATGACGCGCGCCGTCACGCTGCGCCGGAGGAAATCGAGCCTCTGCAAGCAAATGCTACCGCTGCTGCTTGATATTTGTTGGCGGACGATCGCACTTTTATGTACAGTACAGCGTTAGTGCGATCGCCCGATGGGGTGGGAAGAGGCAACGGGAGTGCCGTTTCCCTACGGGTGACTGATCGCACAACAACCAAAATTTGATCGCACTTTTATAGCCGTTTTTGGGTAGGGCAAGGGCATTACCAGAAATAATTCGTTGAAAGCCTCTCCGTTTGGCGTAGAAATTAAAAGAAGACGATTCATTACTCCAATCCTCGGACTTCCAGGTAGAGGTTGCTGTCAACTGTCAACTGTCAACTGTCAACTGTCAACTGAATGAACGTGTCCTCTATTTGCTGTCTCCTCTATTTGACTAGGCCGCTGGGCACTGACATCTCGATCGAACTAGACTAGAGTGGAGTTCCCGAACCCAAATCCTTGCGGGGCAAATCTTTCGGGGAAAATATATCGGCAGCAAACCTCATTGCGGGTTTGTCGATTTTATTCTTCAGTGGAATTACACATTTTGTGAATTTTTGCAAGGGCTGATATGGATGTTGTGGAAATTGGGAACTATAAGAATGGGATCGTACTGTCCAGCAGTAACTACCTGCAATACCATCTCTGAAATTATTCAGGAAGGCGTCAATGTTTAAGAGCAAATTATCCAAAGTTATCGTATCTCTGCTGCGGCGGATTGCTGGTGTTACCAGATCCGGGGCGAAGCGGCTGATGAGAGCAATGCTGCAAGCCCTCATGGCTATGGGCCGCAGGGCAAAGTTGCCGGTGGCGGGGTTTGTGCTGCCGACGGTGACGATGGTGTTGCTGGTAGTAATCTTGTTGACTGTGGCGATCGTCCTGCGATCGTTCGATCGGGCGAATATGGCTCGCAACGTGCGCGTCAACCAGCAGGTGCTGGCGGCCGCAACCCCCGCGCTCGATCGGGCGAAAGCGAAAATTCAATTCATGCTGTACGAAGACCCCCAAAGACCGACAGCTACTCCCTCCGATGCAGAAATGTACCTGAGGATGGCGAGCGCGAATATAGGAGCTGCTCCTGATAATTATAGCTTTGGGGACGAAGAGCGTTTAATAATTAAGTTTCCAGTCAACAATGGTGCGACTCTGATTAATGCCACCGATGCAAAAAAACCACCGCTTGAAACGGTCAACGGTACAACACAAGAAAGTGAAGCCATAAATACAGCTTGGAGATATCCCGTCGATACTAACAACGACGGCACATTTGACACTTTTACCCTATATGGAATATTTTTTAGAAATCCTCCACGCCTATCTACTGGCGCAAATGTTGGTAATTTCGCAAGGGGGAGAAAGCCACTTGATGCCAGAACGCCACCGATGTCGGTGAAAGGTCTCAGTCCTAACTGCTTGCAGGGTGGAGGTACTGTCGCTAGTTTGGTAGGAGACTCGGGCTGGTATAAAATAGATGGCAAACTTAAAAAAAGTTTCTTTGTTTACACGGTAAACGTACCAATAACACAGCAAGATATCGCAGCGGGCGGGTTGCCACCCAATTCTCAAGCTTTTACAGGAACTACCAGCATATCGGCTCTTGAATACCAGCAAGACCAAAGTCGGATTCCCCTAGGCAACAACGCAGTTGTATATGAAGACGACTTGGATATATCACCCGGGCCTGCGTTGAATCTAAACGGGCGGATCTTCACAAATAGTAATTTGTTGGTAACAGGGTTAAATAACCCAAATACCGTACAACTATATCAAGTCAGCAGCGAAGATTCTTGTTTTTACGAACAAGAAAATAGCAAAGTTGTTGTTGCAGGCAACGTAATCAATGGCTGGTCGGGCGATAACGGACGAAGGAATGCCGTGGGCGTGCATCTGTTCCGAAAATTCCCAGCAGGCAATAGACAAGCTCCCATGCTGGCTGCCGCTACAACAATTCAAAATACTGGTCCGGCTGCTGAATCCGTTGGCAATGACAGTATGCAGGCACTGTACAACAACCAAGCCTATGCTGCTCGCCTCGGTTTGCTAGTAGCAGCACAGATGGGACCACCCTTACCCGCGACTGGCTTGCCTGACCCCGATGTCCAGCCTACCGACCCATTTTCAGTGCAGCGGAAACCGACCACCCAAACCCGAGAACAAGCGCTGCAAGAATATTTTAAAAAGATGCTCCGCAAAGTCCCATTTGCAGAAGTAGGACCTATAGGAGTAGGAGCTACGCAGAGCGCAACGGGCAACTTCGGTCTACCTTGGAGTCCAACACCACCAAACACGTTGCCCATTACAGGAACCAATGATACTCTGCGACCTGTAAACAACGCATGGATGATACCGGATGCTACAACCGGTCTCACACCCCTAGCAGATCAGCTAGCAACAACAATACCAAAACCAGATGGCTCACCGCCTCCTGAAGAATTATTGCTGGGCGATCGTGTGGTCGCAGGCAATAACCTACCAGCCATCAGATGGGACAACACTCAAAACCAATTTATCAGTACGCCAGAAACAATCTTAGGTAGCAGGTGGAATCCAACGGCTCCAGCAGGCGATATCCGCACCAGATCGCCTCAGGTGACAAAGCTGGCTGACGTAGGAGCCACAGACCGCAGCGGTTTCTGGGAAGGAGCAGCAGCCGAAATACCTCAAAATCCCTTGGATGGCATTGGCGGTCTTCGGGTAATTACCAGTGCAGGGGTTTACGAGCGCACCAATTCTTTTCTGCCACCCCCTACTTGGATCAATCCTTTAACTGGTGCGTTATTGGGAAATGGCGCAGCAGATGCTTACGATGACCCAACTACTCCCGCTCCTGAGACGTATCCGGTTGTTTGGCCCGATACAATGCCGATGTCGCCGCTCGGACTGGGGTCTCAAGTTTATAACAATAGTGCTGGTGGCGCTTATAATGCTGCCAATTGGGTTCCCCTGGTAGCAACAGCCCCAGCCGCTGGAACGGCTATCCCGCCAGGAGGGCTACCGCCCACAGGACTGCCTGCTACTGTTACTCCCACCATCGACCCGACTACTCCTCAGTATGCCAAGGGCGATTTGCGGATGCGGGCGACAGCCGTTTATCACTACGCGCAAAACGGTGGTTACGATCCAACTGTAAAACCAATAAATCTCAATGCCGTTCGGCCATTTGCCTGTGTCAGCAGCTATTACGACCCCAGCACCGCTTCCACAGCAAGAAATATAACTACACTAGGGCAGGATTTCAGTGGCGATCTGACGTTAGGGACTCCCGGAAATCAAGTTGGCTCTAATAATGGATTAGTCTACGGGCCACCGACAACAGATCGCACGCAAGATCCACAAATACTTCCGGGAGCAGACGGCTTGTTAGGCGGTGCTAGCACCACTGATTTACTACAAAAACAAGCCAATTACGTTTTTCCTGACGGTCGGTTTGCCAACGAGCCTTTGAGAAATGCACTGATGAAAGCACCGGCCGATCGCAAGTTGGCTGACAAATCGGCGATCGACTCTACGATGTGCGCCTTAGAGATTTTACAAAATCCCCTCGGATTGAATCCTATTATTCCTCACGGAGCTATCAAAGAAGTAGCCTTTTTGAATGCTAGAGAAATCAAGGCGATCGATCGTGATGACTGGACTACCCCCAACGTTAACGAAGCCTTTACCATCAGCAGTCCTCTAACTGGAGCAACACAACGGGCAAATCTAACGGGGAACTACAACCAGCCCTTAGAAGAACGGCAACCTTTAGAAATTCGCGCCACTCAAATAGACCTCAACCAATTGCGGAGCCTCCCAATTGCCGGAGATTCTTTACTGCCATACAGCGGGATTATATATGCCAGCCGAGATGACGCTCTGCCCGATCGTAGTGCCCGCATAGCCAGTACAGCAGGCATAGATGAAGGAAGGAGTGCCACAGTTAGCCCGACGGACTCCCTACTCGACCCAACTCGCAAGCCTAACGGAATTCTGCTTGTTAACGGCGATCAGCTAGCTAGAATTCCAGGTCTCCCTCCCACTGTGAACAACGTGGTTAGAGAAAAAGGACTGACTTTAGTATCTAATTTGCCTGTCTATATTCAAGGAGATTTCAACAGGCACACTCAAGAAGAGTTTGGCACTCCTACTGTTCCTCCTACTCCTTTTAATTGGGGTACATTTTACAATCGCGCAGCCGCCAACCTCAATCCAAACTTTGCTTGTCGCCCAAACGACCCCAGACTAAATGGTAGGTGTACAGTCGGCGACACTTGGCGTCCCGCCAACGTACTGGCAGATTCAGTGAACTTACTCTCTGGAAGTTATCGTTTTGGCTTCCGCAACGAAGGAGATTTCGACCTGAGAAACAACGCAGGTGCTGCTGCTGTATTGCCTCGCAAACAACAAGGATTTTACAGTAACAACTTTGTGACGAACGGACTCTCCAGCGGCGCATTCTCAAATACTGGCGGCATACCAGCAACGCCCACAGACCTTGTTGACTTCAGCTATTTTGCACAGGCTACAAACGCTCTTAGCAGCTCTTACTTCAATAACTTTGCCACCCCTGTTCAGAGGCGCGGGAATTTCCCAGAGTATGTAATGGAAGTTTGTAGAAAACTGCCGGTGGCTGCCTGTGGGGATGCCGACTGGTATGTCGATCCGCAAGCTCAGACCCGTGCAACTGTTGGTCAAGCTGTAACTCAAGCCGCTTATCCTGCGGGAACAACAGCTATTCCTCCACAGCCACAATTGCAGCGCTTCCCCCGCAGGGTTGCTTTTCAAAGAAACCCTGCTGCGCCTTTTGCTCTGACAAACACGGCTGCTCCAGTGCCATTTGGGGTGGATGGCACCAACCAGGTTGTTGCTGTTGATGTTACAGGTGCTACTCCTAATGCGGCCAGGACAACATTTACTAATTCTCTGTGGTTTGCGACGGCAACGCCTGGCAGTAACAACGTAACCTACGGTTCAGGGAATTTCCCGTATGTCTTCAACCCCAGCCGGATAGACGGCACAGGTGCACCGCTACCAGTTCTAGCAGCAACAGGATCGTCACTCTGGCTCAACGGTGCGCCACCCGTACCCAATAATGGCTCGCAGCCACTGCTGATGCCAGTCTTGCAAATCCAAACTATGGTAGATGCAACGCCAGCAGGAGCTCGACAAATTGCTCCCAAGCCATCAGGGACAACTCTCGTGGGAGCTACAGGATGGCTCCCACCGGCTCAGGCTGCTGGGACAACTTTTAATCTGATTGCAGGCTCCAACGACACTCCTTCACGAACGCTGGGCCCTGTCGCCGGTGACTTTAACGGTGGTCTGCAGAACTTGCCTCGCTTCTTGGAAAACTGGGGATTCGGCGCAGTTGCCACAAACATCCAGGGTGCTTTTATCCAGTTCGACCGCAGTAAGTACAGCACCGCGCCCTATAGTCCGATTATCGATCCGCTAGCTCCGCAATTTATAAATCCAAATACTCAGTTGCGAAGTCTTTTCGATCAGCCACCACCCGCAGCCCCGGCCCCGGTGCCACCGGCCCCGGCTCCAGTGTTTGCCGCTTATAATGGCGGTGCTCCAGATGCTTTTTACAGAACTTCTAACGCTAGCATTGGCACTGGAGGTCGCGTTCCATTCTTTAACCCTCCGGCTCGGAACTGGGGTTTTGACGTTGGTCTGCTATCTCAGCCACCTGACTTATTTACCCAAAAGTTCACTACTCCTCCCTCAAGGCCGAGTCCAGATGAGTATTTCCGCGAAGTCTCTCGAAACGACGAGTGGGTAACAACTTTGATGTGTTCTACGCTGGCAAACGGCGGGAGCAACGTTCTCACTTCCTTGCGCCCGTCAAACTGCCCCACTTAACGCTCTAACTTTCCGCCGCGCAATTACTGGAGTCCTATTTATGACTAAGCGACAACAACAGCAAAATTTATCCCAGTCACGAGATGGCGGCTACACGATAATCGAGTCATTAGTAGCGATGATTGTAGTGTCGGTGTTGATGATTGCGATCGCCCCTGTCATGGCTTATTCAGTAGCGACTCGCGTACAAGCGCGACGGATGGAACTGGCCACGCAAGCGGCCAAAGCCTACATCAACGCTCTCAGAACCGGGGCGATCCGACCAGCCGGTTCAATCCCAGCCAGCCCGCCAGGGTTTCCTACTTCAGATCCTGCCGTTCCTCCTGCCACTCCTGCCGCTCCTACCGACCTTAACGTTTTGTACTGCGTAAACTTAGATGACAAGCCTGGTTGTGCTGGCAGCCAAGAGTTTCTTGTTCAGGGTGTTCGTCGTCCAAATACAGGAACTACTCTCCCCACAGATACAGGCTATGCTTTGACTGTTCGTGTTTACCGAGCCGATGCCACTGTCGGCACGATGACAAAGGAACAGCAATCCGTTGCTAATTCTGCTCTTGGCAATCCTCAAGCGCCTTTGGTAGTAATGAAAACAGAAATTCCTCCTACTACACGAGGAGGTGCATCTGCATATCGATCACTTTGTTCGCGCCTCCCAGGGGCAAATAGCTGTCAGTAATAATGAAAGTTCATCCTTCAATATTAAAAATGTTCCCTGTCATTTGGCAAAGGAAGAAGTCAAAATGAAAAGTTTACTCAGGTTGCTTCTCAAAACTCAGTACCAAGAAAACCGCTACGATCCACCTGAAACAGAAAAGGGTATGACCCTAATCGAGCTGTTGATCGGAATGGTGATCGCATTTTTAATCATCACGCCGATGCTAGCGTTTGTAGTCGATATGCTCAATACTGACAGAAGGGAGCAAGTCAAGTCAAACACCGAGCAGGACATTCAGGCTGCCGTTGATTTCATCGCCCAAGATTTGAGTCAAGCTATTTATATTTATGATAATAATCCCACTCTTGTGAGCACTCCCACCACTACCGCTACAGGCATCGCTGCCCTGACAAATTTCATTCCCCCTCAAACCCCAAATGAAACCCCTATTCTTGTATTCTGGAAGCGACAGCAGCTCAAGAATTCTCTTCCTGTTAATACTGCATTGACTGCTCAACCAAAGAATTGTAATCCAGAAGCAAAACCAAATCAAGCAGGTGAGTGCAATGATATTTATGTTCTAGCATTAGTTGCATATTACGAGATTAGAGAAACAAATCCTAACTCTATTTGGTGTCAGCCATCAGGATCCCCATGTCCTACCCGTATTGTTCGGTATCAAATTCAGGACGGAGTGCGAGATAATAACTCGATAAATCCAAATCCATTACAGCGCTACTTTACGGATTTAAATCCCGGACAAGATCGGAGTCCAGCCTTTAACCCAGGTTTTGATTTGACAAAGCCCACTCAAAATGTGACATTAAACCAGGCTTGGGGTTCCCCAGAGGTATTAGTTAATTACGTCCACCACAGTATAGCAAATCTTCCAGTACCTGACCCAGCAGAATGCCAGACAGCTCTTGGCAATCCCAGCATCACAACAGGGATTACGCCAACACCAATTCTAGAAACAACGCTCAGAATACCCGCTCCGGGTAACGTAAATAGCTTCTATGCTTGCGTCGATACTGCTAGAAATTTAGCCAGAGTTACTATCAGAGGAAATAGCCTCCGCCGCCTTCAGACCGATGCTAATTATGATGCCAAAAGATCGGCATTTTTCCCAACAGCAAGCGTTCAAGTACAAGGCTTGGGAGCGCGAGGGAAATAACTTGTGTTTGAGACTGATTTACTAAGTGCGCTTGTGTTGGATAAAAACAGGAAATTACAATGAAAACCCCAATATTATTAAAAATTTTGCAGAACTCTGCAAGAAAAAACAACCCCAATTACAAAAAGATTGCATCCATAAAGGGCGATGCAGGGTTCACCATTTTAGAATTGCTGGTCGTAGTGATTATGTTAGGTATATTGGCTTCGATCGCAGCTCCGGGCTGGCTGGGCTTCATCAACCGACAAAGAGTCCGCACTGTGAACGATCGAGTTTTCCAAACCTTGCGAACTGCACAAAGTGAAGCCAAACGAACTAAGAGCGATCGAGAAATTACATTCAATACAGATGACCCACCAACAGTCACGTTTAGCCCGCCATTAGCTACCGGTGGTACTACACAGCAGTTAAATGGTGGAGGCGAAATCAAAGCCGGACAGATTCAACCTCTTTCTGTGGGTAATACCTGTGTTAATGGTGCATGCACTAAGGATACTAATCGAAAACTTATTTTTAGTTACAACGGTATAGTCGATCCAAACAATTCAAAAAATCCAAAATTACCTTTTGTGGTCACAGTTGCTGCTGTTGGGGGTACAAAGCAGTGCGTAATTGTGGAAACTCTCCTAGGAGGTATGCGAACTGCTGAGGGAGAATACAATTCTGGTACAAAGGAGGGTTGTCCATCAATCCCCTAGATATTTTGTAATCTCTAACAGGGATTCCGCGCAAGTTCTGAAGTGCTAAAATCTATTAACTTAAATTATTTTATATTTATAATCTAATTAAAACATACAAACTATGCAGCTAGAACTAAAACAAATATCAGTCCAACCAGGAAATCAATTACAGCTAAAAGACATAACCTGGCAGATGTTTGAAACCATCTTAGCAGAACTGGGAGAAAACCGCTCATCCCGACTTTCATATAGCAAAGGAACATTAGAAATCATGGTTCCGTGCATGGAACACGAAGTTAACAAAGTGCTGATTGGCGACTTATTAAAAATTTTCCTCGAAGAACTAGATATAGAATTTTGGCCGCTGGGTTCAACCACATTCAAAAATGCAAAAATAGCTCAAGGAGTAGAAGCCGACAACAGTTTCTACATCCAAAACGAAGCCGCAGTCAGAGGCAAAAACCGCATCGATTTAGAGACAGATCCACCTCCCGATTTAGCAATCGAAATTGACCTCACCTCCCGCACTCAGCTCAACAACTACGAAGCATTAGGAGTTCCCGAATTGTGGCGCTACAACGGCCGCAAGCTGGAAATTAGCGTATTGCAAGATGGAAAATATGTAAAGGCCGATCGCAGTCTCCAATTTCCCAGCTTCCCGATCGCCCATCTCATCCCCCAGTATATCGAACAAAGCAAAACAGCCGGCAGAAACGTCGCGATGAAAGCCTTTCGAGCATTAGTACGATCGCAAATTTAGCCGCCCCGCAAGCTCTCATCCACAGCGGGCGATCGCATCAATACCTGCAATTTCTCCCAAAGGGCGATCCTCATCCACACCGCCCCTACCAGATCCTAATTTTTTATGTAAATTTTATTTAAGCGACCTATACAGTAACCACGCTCAAAGTTAAAATACTCCCAACAAAAATAGAGCCTTCCAGCTATTTTTTTTAAACAAAAAATCACTGAGTGTACTTACGTGTCAACAAATAAAACCCCCAAACGCAGATCCACAGCACCTAACGCCGGTTTTACAATGCTTGAGACATTGATAATTATCGCAATACTGGGGATATTTTGTGCGATCGCCAGCCCCTCTTGGCTAATGTTCATCAACAACCAGCGTTTGAAGGTATCAGTCGATCGGGCTTATTGGGCAATGGAACTTGCCCAAAGCAACGCCAAACGCGACAAAATTGCATGGCAATCCAGCTTCAAGCAAGTAGGAGAAAACCTACAAGTAGCAGTCCACAAAGCCGAGATTACACCAGCCCAAGTACCAGCCAACCAATGGAAAAATCTAGAATATCAGATTAGGATAAATCAAAATGACACAACATTGCGGAAGGTCAATGAGAACACAAATGAAGTAAAAGAAAATGGAACAGTCTGGCGAGCCATGTTCAATTACCAAGGTTGCCCAGTGTATAACAAAACTGACGAATGCGGCCTCACAAGCATTCTAGCAAAAGGAAACCTCACACTATCTCATCCAAATCTTCCAAAAGGCGATCGATGCGTCATCATCTCCACACTTTTAGGACATACACGCACCTCCGAAAGACAAAGAAAACCCAATCCAGACAATAACAAAAATAGATTCTGTTACTGAATTCAGTTACATCGAATTCGGCGATCGATATATCACCGATCAACCCAAAATCCCGGCGGTTGAAACCGCGTCTACACAAACAAAACCCGCCTCCGCGGGTTGAAGAGTCAATCGCACATTTCTCTCAAATTCCATATTTCTTCGTCCGCGGAGGCGGACATCGTTTGTGTAGGCGCGGTTTCCAACCGCCGGGATTTCTCAAATTCCATATTTCTTCGTCCGCGGAGGCGGACATGGTTTGTGTAGACGCGGTTTCCAACCGCCGGGAATTTCAACTCAAATTCCATCATATTTCTTAGTCCGCGGAGGCGGACATCGTTTGTGTAGACGCGGTTTCCAACCGCCGGGATTTCTCAAATTCCATATTTCTTAGTCCGCGGAGGCGGACATCGTTTGTGTAGACGCGGTTTCCAACCGCCAAGATTTCTCAAATTCCATATTTCTTCGTCCGCGGAGGCGGACATCGTTTGTGTAGACGCGGTTTCCAACCGCCAAGATTTCTGCTTCCTATTTCTTACTCGGCGCAATCTTCTCAATATTAATCAGCGCCTCCATCACCGACTCCACAATCGGCGCCGCCACAACTCCCCCCGTACCACCACCCTTAGGCTCATCAATCACCGCCAGCACCACATACCGAGGAGCCTCCACAGGCATGATCCCCACAAAGCTAGTAATAATCGCCTTATCAGAATAACCCCTACCAGCACTAGCTTTTTGAGCCGTCCCCGTTTTCCCAGCAATCCGATAGCCAGGAATTTGTGCAGCTTTCCCCGTACCACCATCCACCACAGTTTCCATCATTTCCAAAACCTTCTTGGTAGTTTGTGGCGAAAAAACCTGCTTCGGAACAGCCCTCGGCAACTTCCAAAAAGGTTGACCTTCGCGATCGAAAAGTCCCCGCACAACATGAGGAGTTACCAACTTGCCACCGTTAGCCAAAGCCCCATTAAGCTGCACCAACTGCATCGGAGTCATCGAAAAACCTTGACCAAAAGCAGTAGTAGCAACTTCCACCGGAGAATTAATAAATTGCTCTCGATTTTTAAGCTGACTCGTTACTTCAAAAGGCAAATCTGTACCCGCAGTTTGTCCCAGTCCCAATTTTTCTAAAGCTTGATAGTAAAGAGAAGATTTCATCGTGTTCATTACGTGAACCATCCCCACATTACTAGAATGTTTCAAAATCTCCGTAACAGTCGAAGGGCCGCGGGCGCCTGCTTGTTTGTAATCGGAATTTTGGATAGTCCAGATATCCATATAAATCCGACCTTCGTCGTTAAACACAGTGTTAGGCTTGACCGCACCGGCTTCCAGGGCGATCGCCACATTAATCGGTTTAAAAGTCGAACCAGGCTCATAAACATCAGTTACAGCCCAATTTTTATAGCGCGACAAATCGAAATTAAAATATTGATTCGGATCGTAGGAAGGTTCAGCCACCACCGACAGCAACTCCCCGTTGCGGGCATCCATCACAATCACCGCGCCGCGCTTCGCCTCGTGTTTCAGCATTTTCTCCTTCAGAGCAATCCGGGCCGCCCGCTGCAAGCGACTGTCGATCGTCAATTGCAATTTCAAGTCATCAAGCTGCACAAAACCCGCCGTCAGTCGATCGGGAAGCCAATGTCCGTCGATCGACTTACTAAACTGAATCGACGGCATCGATCGTTCCAGCAAATTCTGCTGGCTGTATTCCACCCCCGCCTGTCCCTTCCGTTCCCCATCCACATAACCCAGAACATCCGCCGCCAACTCCTGCTGCGGGTAAAAACGCTGCTGCTGCCGCACCAACTCCAGCCCATCCACGGGACTATCTTTAATTTGCATCTGCCCCACGCGATCGGCAACCTCTTGAGCCAAAGAACTAGCAATCGTAATACCACTTTCTGCCAGATTAAACCTTCGCAGCAGTTCAGTTTCCGCCGTATTGCCAGGGGCTACTTCGATCGGCAACATCGGAGCCAATTTAGCAGCAATCTCCGCCTTCGAGTGCTTGAACAACTTCGGGTGAGCGTAGAGAGTGTACACCTGTCTGTCGATCGCCAACACATTTCCCGTGCGATCGACGATCGGGCGTCTCGGCACAAACGGCTTCGTTTTGAGAGTTTGCTGCTGAAGAGCCTGTTTGCGTAGCGCCGGAGCTCGCGTCACCTGCAAATAAAACAAATTTACAGCCAGCCCCAGCCCCCCGAGCATCAACACCACCCACACAACCCACAAGCGGAACTTGTTGCGTTTTAAACGCTCCAGGGGTGGCCGAGGCGGGCTGCTAGCCGTAGCCGCAACTCTGGGTTTGACTGGTTTGCCCCACCAAGTGCGTGAAGCGTAGCTATCCCGTAGGGAATCGCTCGACGCTTTTGGACGTTTAAAATTCGGCGATCTGTAGCGGTCAAAACGGGGATCGTAGCTCATAGCATTCCAAATTCACCAACAAGTTCTACCATTTTAGATTTTAGATTTTAGATTTTAGATTTATGAATTGAATAATTGAAGAATTGCGAATAATTTATAAATATTAAATTGGGATTTGCTGCTTACTGTAGCATTATTTTTTTGAACTTCTCTTTATTATTTTCAAATAATATTTGAAAACTTTAACCGAGGGTAGGTAGGGCCAAAATCGATCGGCACTTTCACAAAAATCAAACCCGAAGCAAGACCCTCGGACACATCCCCAAGAGGGCCATCTCCGCGTTGACATTGCCCAAAAACGGGCACCGCAGTTCCGACAGACAATGTTTGTGCATCCCCAAATTTTAGACTCAAGATTCAAGCCTCCAGATTCACGGCGCTGCGAGTCAATCTAAAATCTCAAATCTCAAATCTAAAATCGACATTGCCTCAATAGCCCAGCGGCGTTTCCCCACCCGATCGCTTCTTGAGAGCAGGTTCTTCGGAATTTGGTGCCGCCGCACCGGGCGATCGGTTTTCCGGGGCCGGGCGCAAGAAAATCGTGTCCGCAGGCTTCTGTGCAGCCAAACCGGTTTCTGGATTTTCAGCTTCTTTAGCAAGTTGGTGTTTCAAGACTTCGCTAGCAGCACTCAACTGCTGTTCGCCCCGGCGCAGAGTTTCCAGCTTTTGATACTCTTGACTCCAGCGCTGCTCGCCGTAAACAGTCAAACCGTAGAGAGTCAGAGCGCCGCCCAACAGCAGCACCAATGCGGCCCAGGAGGCGCGCTCCACCCGCAGGAGCGATCGCAGCCACATCGGATGCGACTGGCGATCGGGCATCACTTTCAGCACCGATCCTTGCGCGCGAGGTTTGGCCTGTTCGTCCGCTGGGGAGTAGTTAGGCAATTGGGGCCCAGTTTTTGCCCGTCTAGCTCGGGCAATAGAAGTAACTTTGCTTTTGGCGGCGTCTGTGGTGGGCTTGCCGGTCGATCGGGAGCGACGAGGAGAATCAGGGGATCTGATAGCAGCGGTCATAAAAAACACTCGGTAAGTGGGAAACTCAGTATCTTTAGATCTGAGAGGAAAACTCCAAGAGCGGTTTCAATCGCCTTGAATCTTTATCTGCCCCTTTCGGGGTTGGAGGGGTATGGTTGCCCCTCCGTGGAGATCTGGTTGTCTCCTAATCCCTTCCGGGTAATGTTCGCTTGTCGGTCAATGTTATAAGGGCTTGTTAGGCTGGCAATACTGTCTCAGTGACCTTAAGACTGTTTAACTACCAACGACAGAGCGGAAAACTAGCGTCGCATTCAAGGAGTGTCGTGACCCAAATAACGTAGTCAGTTAAGACTTAGGCTGGTCAGTACAGCTTGCTCGATTTCTCTTACAAGCTCAGTCCGTTTAGGGCTGGGTTACTGACAGAGTTCACCAATACGTATAGAGGGCAGCTTCAGCTTGAGTGAGGTTAGGAGTTTTTGCGGTTGCCGATCGCCAATTTCTGGAAATCTCGGTTATCCTTACCAAAGATACCTCACAAACCAACCAACCCATCCTACCACTGGTCTCTTTGACTTCTAGATTTGCCAAAAAAATGAATTTTTTGCCGGTTCGCCAGAATCAATGTGAAATTTATTAATAAATGCAGTATTGTAATCAACGAGCGAATCGTCGATCTATTCGTGCCAGCATTGTTTCTCAAGTACACTATTCCCTTCCTTGCGATGGGTTTTGAATGTTAAGGAGTGTTTATGAACAAGGGATTAATTCGTTTGACTTTGGTAATTGGCATTGCAGCAGCCCTCGGCGCTTGCGGCGGTGATGCCGGCAGTGGCGGTGGCGCTAGCCCCACTCCTGGTGGCGGTACTACTCCTCCTCCTGTTTCTGCTCCAGCAACACCAAAGGAAAGTCCAAAGGCTACTCCTGGCGCTGAAAAGTCTCCTGGGGCTGAAAAGTCTCCTGGGGCAGACAAGCCTCCAGCAGGCGGTGCTTCTCCCTCTCCTAAAAAGCCCTAACTAGGCGATCGCGGAGTAAAACCCCAACGGGCCTAGCCTCAAGGGTGAAAAATGGTTCGCTCTTCGCATTTTTCAATCTCATCAGTCTAGGCCTCAAGTTGGGTGTTATTTTTTGTCAGATGCTTTTACTACAGTTCAGTACCTCCCCTTACTGCCGCAAAGTCCGCTTAGCGCTGGGTTACAAGGGCATCCCCTTTCAAGTAGAAAATTTGACTCCGGGCCTGCACGTTTTGAAACTCAAGCCTCTCACGGGGGGTTTGAGGACAGTGCCGGTACTGCTGCCTCAACTTGAAGGTCAACCAGGGGCGATCGCAGACTCGACGCAAATTTTCCACTGGATCGAGTCTAGTTTTCCTTCAACGCCGCTGTTGCCGGCAGGCGAGAGTTTGCAAGCAGAGGCTTGGATGCTGGAAGACTGGCTCGATGAAAGCATCGGCATTGCCACTCGATTTGTTTACTACGAGTTTCGCGCCGGTGCGGGCAAGGAAATCGACCCGTCTGTGTTGAGCCAGTTAGTGATTCAGTTGGCGCGCCGCCAGTTCGGCATTAACCACGCTTCGGCAAAACTCGCCGAGTTGCGCCTGAGCGCTGCTTTAGGCCTGTTGCAGCGTCGCTGGCAAGATGGTTCCTATTTGGTAGGCGACTCCTTGAGCGTGGCAGATATTACTGCTGCCGCGCTGCTGAGTCCTTTAGCTTTGATTCCTCAATACCGGATTGAGCATCCTTGGCTGTTGGAGCGCATTGCCAACATTCACCAAGTTTGCGGCGAAACCCTGCCTCCGGGATTTTAAAAGATACCTGTCGGGCGATCGCCCCAGCCTGAAAATTCCACTAATTAATCAACATTGAGTTCTCGGCCAAACTCACCCACCTTGACCACCTTGGTTTGGCACATTAACCATAATTTGCCAAAATTTTATATCACACAGGTTAAAAAAAGTCAAGGATATTATCTAAAAAATATAAATTTTTCAATTTGTTTTAATATTTCTATACTTAGATGTTAGCCCTTAGCAGTAAAAGCACAGCTTGGTCGCCAGCAAGGCAAGAGCGCGCGCAAGGGTTGCAGTAAGCGTGGTAGCATTAGCGATCAAAAATGTATCCAAATGTAAAGTGCAGCTCCGCTCTAGGTTTTGAAAGCCGCCATTTAGTCAAAAGATTGAGGTAAGTAGTTTTATGCCCGCGACCGTCCCCTTTGAACAGATAGACCGGATTGTTTGGAATCAGCACCACGATCCATTTGAAGTGCTAGGCCCCCACGCGATCGAAGAAAATGGCAAAAAAGTCTGGGTCGTCCGAGCTTATCTGCCGAATGCCGAAGCAGTATCGGTAGTTTTGCCTGAAGCGAGGGCCGAATACCCGATGAAATCAGAGCATCACCATCACTTTTTTGAATGTACGATCGACACCCCAGAACTAGCAAACTATCAACTGCGAGTCAAAGAAGGGGAACACGAACGCTTTATCTACGACCCCTACGCCTTTCGATCGCCCAAACTCACAGAATTTGACCTTCACCTATTCTCAGAAGGCAACCACCACCGGATTTACGAAAAACTAGGAGCCCACTTCACCGAAGTAGACGGCATTACAGGAGTATATTTTGCAGTTTGGGCTCCAAATGCCCGTAACGTCTCAGTCTTAGGAGATTTCAACCTGTGGGACGGCCGCAAACATCAAATGCGGAAATCCCAAAACGGCATCTGGGAATTATTCATTCCGGGACTATCCTACGGAACTCACTACAAATACGAAGTGAAAAACCAAGACGGACATCCCTACGAAAAGTCCGACCCCTACGGTTTCCAGCAAGAGGTACGGCCCAAAACAGCCTCAATAGTCACCGACTTAGATACCTACACTTGGCACGATAGCGCTTGGATCGAACAGCGGCGGCACACAGACCAACTGACGCAGCCAGTTTCGGTTTACGAATGCCACATCGGTTCTTGGCTGCACGCAGGTACAGCCGAACCTGCGGTACTGCCAAACGGAGAAATACAACCAGCAGTGCCGGTTTCGGAACTGAATCCGGGCGCGCGCTTTTTGACTTACCGCGAATTGGCCGATCGGCTAATTCCCTACGTCAAAGACTTAGGATTCACCCACATCGAAATGTTGCCCATTGCCGAACATCCCTTCGACGGTTCCTGGGGCTATCAAGTAACAGGCTATTTCGCCCCAACATCCCGCTACGGCACACCAGAAGATTTCATGTATTTTGTTGACCAGTGCCACGCCGCAGGGATAGGCGTACTGGTAGATTGGGTGCCGGGACATTTCCCCAAAGACGGTCACGGTTTAGCCTTCTTTGACGGAACTCACTTGTACGAACACGCCGATCCCCGCAAGGGCGAGCACAAAGAGTGGGGAACCCTAGTATTTAACTACGGCCGCAACGAAGTGCGGAATTTCCTAGTATCAAATGCTCTGTTCTGGTTTGACAAGTATCACATCGACGGCATTCGCGTAGACGCAGTAGCCTCGATGTTGTACTTAGATTACTGCCGCGAACCCGGAGAATGGCTGACCAACCAGTACGGTGGACGCGAAAATATCGAGGCGGCAGATTTTCTGCGCCAGACAAATCACGTCATTTTTAGCTATTTCCCAGGCGCATTGTCGATCGCCGAAGAATCTACCTCTTGGCCGATGGTATCTTGGCCGACTTATGTAGGCGGTTTGGGCTTCAACCTGAAATGGAACATGGGTTGGATGCACGATATGCTCGACTACTACCACATGGATCCGTGGTTCCGGCAGTTCCACCAGAACAACATAACTTTTAGTATGTGGTACAACCACAGCGAGAATTTTATGTTGGCTTTGTCCCACGATGAAGTTGTCCACGGCAAGGCCCACATCATCGGGAAAATGCCAGGGGACGAATGGCAAAAGTTTGCAAACGTGCGGTGTTTGTTTACCTTTATGTTTGCCCATCCCGGAAAGAAAACCATGTTTATGGGGATGGAGTTCGGCCAGTGGCAAGAGTGGAACGTTTGGGGCGATTTGGAGTGGCAGTTGCTGCAATTTGAGCCACACCAAAAGTTGAAGCTATTTTTCAAGGATTTGAACAATTTGTACCGCAGCGAAACGGCACTTTACAGTCAAGATTTTGCTGAGGATGGGTTTGAGTGGATTGATTGCAGCGACAACAGACACAGCGTGGTGGCCTTTGTGCGCCGCGAGAAGGATGGCGATCAGTTTGTGATTACTGTGTGCAATTTTACGCCACAGCCACACTCTCACTATCGCGTCGGAGTGCCGGAACCGGGTTTCTATACGGAGTTGTTTAACAGCGACGCGCGGGAGTACGGCGGCAGCAATATGGGGAATTTGGGAGGTAAGTGGACTGATGAGTGGTGGTTCCACAACAGCGCTTATTCGATCGACTTGTGTTTGCCGCCTTTGGGTGTGTTGATCTTAAAGATCGATCGGGAAAAAACAGGAGCAAAATCTCAAGAGTTTTAAGTTGTGAGAGTTTTGAGTTAACAATCAAAACTTGATTAAGCATCAAACTTTGAGGTTATTCAGAAACCCGGTTCTTCAAGAAACCGGGTTTTTTCTGTAACTCCATATAGCAAAGTTTCTTGTTTGAAGGAGAGAAAAATCGGCTCGCGATTTCAAATCGGGTAACTGCGGAATTATTCAACCACAGAAGAAGCAGAGAAAGAGGAGAGAAATTTATCATTCCCATGCTACCGGATTCGAGATCCCAGAAAAACTCGGTGTTGCAGCGACGGCATCTGGCGGCGGACTTGTTTTAGTCGATCGCGAGTTATCGGCCGTTCATCTTCGGCAAAAAAAAACCTTAATGAATTTCGCTAGTTTTTTCGTGTACGAACGTACACAATTACGCGACCGAATAAAAACTATTCAGCTCAAATCCGGTAACTGCGGAATTATTCAACCACAGAAGAATCAGAGAAAGACGAGAGAAAATTATCATTCCGATGCTAACGGATTTGAGCTGAAATAGCGGTTTTATACTTTTTCTCTGGTTCAAATTCACCACGCCTGACAGGGCTGGGTTTTCTAGCACCCTAGCAACTCAATCAGTGTCCAATTCCCAATTCCCAATTACCAATTCCCAATTCCCAATTTTCAACTGCGAGTATCGGAAGCGCCAAGATTGTAAGAAACTTTAGACTGCTCAACTGTTATTACTTCCGAAATAGACTGTTCCGACCCTGCATCTAAATTGGGCAGCGGCATATGCTTCATTTCCCACACTTTGAGCAATATTAAATATTCATAAAAAGCTTGTAGCGTGCACCAAGCCAATCCAGCTTGACCGTCAAGAAATCCGCCGAGTAAAATATACATATAGAAAAAGCGCACCACAGGCCGCAAAGGCAAACGCAAAGAAAAATCTTTCAAAGCGCGGCGCCTTTCCACCTCCGACGCGCCAAACAATAAATCCCACCAATTTACTTGACCCGCTGCTAATTGGCGGAGAGTTTCAGCCGCCTCGTCAGTCGAGTAGCGGTTGTGCTTTTCAATCCAGCGAGAAAGACCTTTGCTGCAAGTATAGTGAGGGTAGGTTTCCTTCAAAAAGTGAGTGGGCCCGTTGCAGACTTCCCGTTCAGTGTGACCGTAGTCAGTAAACCATACTTGGTCTTTGCGAAACAGGCGCATTTGATAGCGCGGATATTGAGTGCTGCGACGAATCCAGCGCTCCATAAATATTACTTTTTCAGCTACGTAATAACCTATATATTCTTGACTTTCGATCGCCTTTAAGCATTCAGCAAACAGTGCAGGCGTCATCCGCTCGTCAGCTTCGAGGATGTAAACCCATTCGTACTTGCATTCTACTTCTCGGAGCATCCAAGTCCGCTGGCGTCCGTGAGTTTCAAAGCGATGCTGCACTGTTTGCACGGGATAGTTTTGAACAATCTCAAGGGTGCGATCGCTGCTGAAAGAATCAACTACAATGATATCGTCACAAAGCAGTGCCGATTCAATGCAAGCGGCGATATCAATCTCTTCGTTGTAAGTCAGAATATAAATTGAGAACATTCCCAGCTTTCAGTAAGGGCAAACTATAGCAGAAGGAAGAAGGAAGAAGGAAGAAGGAAGAAGGAAGAAGGAAGAAGCAAGAAGGAAGAAGCAAGAAGCAAGAAGCAAGAAGGAAGAAGCAAGAAGCAAGAAGCAAGAAGGAAGAAGCAAGAAGCAAGAAGGAAGAAGGAAGAAGGAAGAAGGAAGAAGGAAGAAGCAAGAAGCAAGAAGCAAGAAGCAAGAAGCAAGAAGGAAGAAGCAAGAAGCAAGAAGGAAGAAGGAAGAAGCAAGAAGGAAGATGTGAAAATGCAAGAAGAACGATGGTTTCAGCAATTAACAGCGTCCTAACTACTAGGTGCAGTTGCTATATTCAGCAGATCAAGTATTTCTTAGGGATATCTCGACTTGCGCGTTCCGAGCAGTCGGGCCGATCAATTTTTGCGGTGACCGAACCGCAGAATTCCCATACTTCTGAGTCCACTCCAACCAACAGTAATGTAGCCGATCGCCAACAGCAAACTGTTGATTCCAGTCTGCAAACTCGAATTTCTCGATCGAGTTCTCAACTCTTTCTCTTTTTGTTGCTTCTGGGTACCAATCTCTTTGCGAGCTTGATTTGGCAGTTCTTGGGCTTGCTGTTCCAAGAACTTATCGAGGGCTTTCGGGTCATTTTTCGACTCCTGAAGCACGGCTTTCAATTCCTTGGGAAGATTTGGATTCTTGAGTTCTTGTTGCAGCTTCCCGTCGTCTTGCAGTAGCGCGCCTATCTGGTTCCGGAGAAGGCTTTTACGCTGTTCTAACTCAGATTTATACTGCTCGCTTTTAATTTGGGCATCTAGTTTAGCTTCTGCTTGTCCGGCTTCCTTATCGAGTAGAACCAGAGCATCTTTGAGTTCCAGGCGAGTATTGTTGAGATGAACGGGAACCAGCAATAGGTAAATTAGCCCTAACAAGCTGGAAATCAATAGTGCCCAAAATCGCAAATCAACCCAAACATTGCGCCGGTCAATAGAGACTCCACTGCTGCTGTCCACCCAAAAGCCCGTCATCAGCAGGGCGATACCCATCAAAGGAATAATGCCCCGGTCAACTATCTGAGTTGCTGCGGCCAACTGCCAGCCTCGATTGCTCATGTCCGAGATTTCTCCCGGCAGCGATAGAACAATGCTGTTAAGCAAGGCAGAGAGAATCAAGATAATCCCGACTACTTTGAGAGTGCGAGCAGCTACTGAAGAAAATTGACGGCTGTTAGTTGCTTTCATAATTGCTGTTAGATAATTCTACACTGTTAGATTAAACGAAATTTTGTTTAATGAGTTGACTGATGAGAGGGTTCAATTGCTCTTCCTCACTGATTGCTTCGTTTGGGGAGATCGCGCGGCCGGTGCCACACCATCGCAGAGGTTAAGTCCCGAATCTGTGCAAACAGGAGTCCTGAATCTGAAAAGGGCTGCTGAGACGGGAAAGTCCGCACGCGAAAGACGAATCAAACCGTCCCCCATTTGATGATTTGGGAAGTCCCAACAAGATGCTTGCACAGGTTGGTACTTCAGATTATTTTCCACCAAAATAGCTCGATCGGGTAATCGCCTCAAATTTCCTCCCACCAGTTGCTAAGCTGTTAGTCATTTAAATTTATTGCCTCAACCCCTTACAGTATGGGGTCTGGCACACAAATAGTGCAGTTTGAATGTCGAACAGCTTACCCCAAACACTTTGCCAAAATATTCAATCCAATTTCTAAAAGTTGTCCAAGCCGCATCAGATATCGACTTGGATAGCTTTTTGTTTTTGACCATGTTCTTCACCTGCAAGTCTTCATAGGCTACCAAGTCGTTAGACTGGACTACGCACCTTGCCAATTTCACAGCAAAGTCTTTACGTCGCCTACTTACCTTAAGGTGTTTTTTGTTCAAGCGATTTCTCGCCTTATCTCTGTTTTTGGAACCCTTTTTGGTTCTGGAGAGTCTCCGATTAAGTCGTTTTAGCGACTTCTCTGATTTTCTTAGATGACGCGGGTTCTCGACGGTATTACCGTCAGAGTCCGTGTAGAAATGAGTTAGCCCTACATCCAAACCGATAGTTTTCCTGGTCGGTTCACGCTTTTCGTTGCGTTCAGCGTCAATACAAAATTGCACATAGTAGCCGTCTGCCCGACAAACTACGCGCACCCGTTTAATTTGATTTAGCTGATATTCGTGCAAGTCGCGACTTCCCCATAACTTGAAACAACCTGCTTTGAAGCCATCACTGAAGTTGATGCTTCTTCTGTCTTCAGAAAGTTTCCACCCACAAGTCTTGTATTCTACAGAACCGTGCGACGAGTGCTTTTTGAAGCGCGGAAAACCTTTCTTTCCTGGTTTTGCCTTTTTGCAGTTGTCGAAGAACCGCGCAATTGATGACCAAGCTCTTTCTGCGGAAGCCTGCCTAGCCATTGAATTAAGCTTGGTGGCCCAAGGAAATTCCTTGGCAAGAACTACGCAATAAGCGCTTAAGTCGTAGCGACCCACCCCTTTCGTATCCATCCAGTATCTGATGCAGCTATTACGAATGAAGCGAGCAGTACGAATGGCTTCGTCTAGCCGTTCGTACTGCTCGCTTTTTCCTTCTAGCTTGGCTTCAAATACTAACATTTACGTTACCGAACCGGATATAAAAACTCTAACACAGTTCTGGCAGAATTAAAGCTGTCCTAAAAGGATGGGGCTTTAGACCCAAATTTTTGGTAAGATTTAGGTGTGTTTCACCGCTATATTTCTCGCTTGCCAGATGGCGTGGCACTTTCATCCCCTGTCTTATAGTAATTGATCTCACAGAGATCTGAAACAAATAATTGTTTCCCAATCTTTTGAACCTCCAATTACCAACTGCACAACACGGCAGTCACTCGATCGATTTGAGATTTTCCGTTTTCGATTGTAGGATTTGTACCTATTGACAAAAACAATGCAACTTTCGGATCGCGATCGAACCCATACAGAATAAGTCATTCCTCATCGCCTACCGCGCTCTTGAAAATCGAAATTTTTATTACTCGATAGATGAATCTGGGAGTTTGAACTCTTAGTCTCAAATTTGGGGCTGCTGGCGGCTGTGGGAAAGCAAGTATCGGTTTTTTTGGTGGGAGGAGAGATACAGGAGTAGCTATTTTCCCCTTTTTCGTTCTGTTTGCCGGAAAGCGCAGCAGAAGGGCATTCTTGTTTGTTGCTTTCTCCTTAAGAGCGATCAATTACTAATTACCAATTACTAATTACCAATTACTAATTATTGGCAGCTCGATCGCTGGCTCGTTCAATGGCAAACGCGCTCTTATCTCACATTTTTTGCTAGGATGATTCATCGCCGTGCATTTTTTTAGTTATGACTGTAATGATTTCGGGTGTTTACACGTTGGGAGAACTTGAAAGATCGATCGCCTCCGATCCTCAAAAGTGGCGTCCGATGGTGTTTACTAATGGCTGCTTCGATATCCTGCACGCGGGGCACGTCCGCTATTTGCAGGCGGCAAAAGCTTTGGGGCGATCGCTCGTGGTGGGCTTGAATAGCGATGTTAGCGTGCAAACTATCAAACCGCAGCAGCCGGGATTGCCACCCCGCCCGATCGTACCGGAAATTCAGCGAGCGGAAGTGCTGGCTGCTCTCAAACCAGTGGACGGCGTAGTAATTTTTTCCGAAATTACAGCTACTAAACTGATAAGTATCCTGAAGCCTGAGATATACGTTAAAGGAGGTGACTATCAACTCGAAAGTTTGCCGGAAGCACCGGCAGTTATCGCCGGAGGTGGCAAGATTTCCTTGATCGAAATAGAAGTTCCGAGTTCTACCAGTGCGATCGTCAAACGCATTTTGCAGTTAGGCGTTTAACCCCCGATCGCAAACAGCAAACAGTGAGCTAAACTCAGAAGTTACCCCATCCAAAATACCAAGAGTGCGATCGCTCGTACAATTTTATCCAAATTGCTAAGCAGGAGATAATTTTAATGGAACTCACAAGCAATAACACGATCGCGGAAATCCTCGAAAAAAACAAAGCTGAGTTACTAGCAGACTGGCTCAAAGAACTGCAAAACACCGGGCTGCGGCGGGACGACTTGATGAGAGCCAAAGAATTGCGATCGGAGTGTCAAGAGTTCCTGCAATTGCTCCAAATAGCTGTGGGACACGGTAACTTGAGCGACATCCAGACACCAGAGTGGGAAAATATGCGGCTGCTGCTGGCCGAAGTTTCGCGATCGCGCGTTCAGAGGGGCTTTACCCCATCAGAGATAGCCAGTTTTATATTATGCTTCAAAAAGCCATTGTTCGATCGGCTTTGTCGCGAATTGACACAAAACCGCGACGCACTTGTCGAACAACTTTGGCTTTCCACCAGCTTATTAGACCAGCTCGGTCTTTGGGTGACAGAAATCTTTCTCAAAGCTCGCGAAGAAGTCATCGAACGCCAGCAGCAAGAAATGCTCGAATTGTCAACACCTGTAGTCAAACTTTGGCAAGGTATTCTCGCTTTACCAATGATTGGAACTCTTGACAGCGCCCGCACTCAAATAGTCATGGAAACTCTGTTGCAGGAAATCATGGAAACAGGATCAGAATTTGCGATTTTAGATATTACAGGGGTGCCTACTGTTGATACTTTAGTCGCTCAACATTTATTGAAAACTGTAGCCGCCGCCCGTTTGATGGGTACTGAGTGCATCATTAGCGGCATTCGCCCGCAAATCGCTCAAACCATCGTTCATTTGGGAGTTGACTTGCAGGATATTCTGACTAAAGCGACTTTGGCAGATGCTTTTAAAGTAGCTTTGCAACGCCAAGGTTTAACTATCAAAAATATTAAAGAGGAAAGATAAAATATAGTAATGGGTAATTGGTAATTGGTAATTGGTAATGGGTAATTGGTAATTGGTAATTGGTAATTGGTAATTGGTAATTGGTAATTGGTAATTGGTAATTGGTAATTGGTAATTGGTAATTGGTAATTGGTAATTGAATTCCTCTGTTATTTACATTGAAAACCGCTCTGTTGTGTTTATTGCTGCTAAAAATTCATTTAATTCAAAACTCAAATAGAGGTGAATTTATGGAACGGATTCCTATCCTGCAAATGGGAGAATTTCTGCTAGTAACAATCCAAGTAGATATGCACGATCGCTTGGCAATGACGTTGCAAGACGACCTGACAAACCGCATAGTAAAAACTGGAGTCAAAGGAGTTTTAATAGAAATCTCTTCCCTGGAAATCGTAGATTCTTTTATCGGCCGCATTCTCAACAATATCGCTACCATGTCGCGATTTTTAGATGCTGAAACAGTTGTGGTCGGGATGCAGCCGGCGGTGGCGATTACGCTGGTTGAATTGGGGCTTTCTTTGACAGGAGTTCGGACAGCTTTAAGCGTTGAGAAGGGGATGAATTTATTGCGAAAATCCTTGGGCTTGTCTGATTCAGAGGTGTAAATAATCGATGAATTGTCCGGTAAGAGAGAGAGAATTAAAAAACAGGTTTGTTTGTAAATACGTTTTTGAGACAGTGAAGATTTATTGCCAGAAAGAATGGGTTGAAAGCCGGATCCCCGATTGCGAGAAATTAAAAGAAGACTATTCATGACTCCAATCCTCTTCCTTATGATTGTCAAGTGCTACTCGTGCGGTCAACTGTCAAACGATTTTGGATTTTGGATTTTGGATTTTGGATTTTGGATTTTGGATTTTGGATTGGGGATTGGGGATTTAAGATTTTTGATTGTCAACTGTAAACTGTCAACTCTTCCTTCTTCCTTCTTCCTTCTTCTTCCTTCTTCCTTCGTAACAACTGTCAATTGTCAACTGTCAACTGTCAACTGAAAAGGAACTAGGGTGAGGAGTGCAACTTCTATGTTTTGTGGAGAAGTTCTATTTTACTAGAGTAGCCGCCATGTCAAAACGTGAGACACTAGAAATTCGATCGTCCTCCGATATAGTCCACGTCCGGCAGCAAGTGCGAAACTTGGCTGTAGCAATGGGATTCGGCTTGGTAGACCAAACGAAAATTGTTACCGCAGCCAGCGAACTTGCCCGCAATACTGTAGACTACGGCAAGGGGGGAACTGTAACTCTAGAAACGCTCCAATTAGGTACTCGCAAAGGGCTGCGGCTGATATTTGAAGACAAGGGCCCGGGAATTCCAGATATTGAATTGGCGATGACTGATGGTTATACTTCCGATCGTGGTTTGGGTTTGGGGCTCAGCGGTTCTAAGCGGTTGATGCACGAATTTGAGATTGTTTCTAAGGTGGGTAAGGGTACTAAAATTGCGATCGTCCGTTGGAAATGAGAAGGGGAGATGGGGAGAGGGGGAGATGGGGAGAGGGGAAGATGGGGAGATGGGGGGACAAAGCGGGTTTCTAGGAGTTTTGTGTTTGGTAACTAGAAATATAGGAAGAAATTCGGTTTATAAAACGATTGATGAGGGGCGAGAAACCGGGTTTCTACGAGTTTTGTATTGAGTGGCGATAAATCTTCTAAGAAACCAGGTTTCTGAGGTGTCACTAATCACTGATTACTGCTGACTGATGAGGGCGAGAAACCGGGTTTATACGAATTTTGCATTGAGTGGCGATAAATTTTCTAAGAAACCCGGTTTCTGAGATCACTCATGATAACTGTCAACTGTCCACTGTCAACTGTCCACTGTCAACTGACTTTTTGGCGCGACAGCTTAAGATTAGAACTACACAAATAATGATAAATGTCATAGCCTTACCCGTAACAGAAGAAAGTCAAGTCGGAGAAGCGCGACGAATTGCAGTCGCCCTCGCGGCGGAAGTTGGATTTAATGAGACCGATCGCGGTAAAGTTGCAATTGCGATCGCCGAAGCAGCAAAAAACGTTGTCAAACACGCCCGCGAAGGAGAAATTTTGCTGCAAACCGTACAAACAGCGGCAGGATATAGCATTCAAATAGTAGCGCTAGACCGGGGGCCGGGTATGGCAAATGTCGGTCAGTGTTTGCGGGATGGTTTTTCGACTGCGGGAACTCTGGGAACCGGACTCGGCGCGATTCAACGCCTTTCTAGTTTTTTTGATATTCATTCTGTACCGAAACTGGGGACTGCTTTGTTAATGCGACTCTCCCCTACCCAGAATCGCGTGGAAGCCTCGGAAAACGGCAATTACTTGGAATTTGGGGTTGTTCGCTTGCCGAAAGTAGGAGAGCAGATTTGTGGCGATTCCTGGGCGACGCAAAATCATCTGAACAAAAATCTGATTTTAGTCGCTGATGGGCTTGGCTACGGGGTTTTGGCCCAGGAAGCGTCGCAGGAAGCTGTGCGAGTTTTTGGGGAAAATGCTAAACTCGGGCCGAAAGCTATTTTAGAGAAGGCTCACGCTGCTTTAAAAAATACCAGAGGAGCGGCTGCTGCGATCGCCCTGATCGATCGTACTCAAAAAACCATCTGTTTTGCCGGAGTTGGCAACATTACTGGTGTAGTGTTCACAGATAACCAAACCCGCAGCATGGTTTCCCACAACGGCACTGTTGGACATATGATGCGAAAAGTAGCAGAATTTGTCTATCCTTGGTCGTCCCATTCCTTGTTAATTATGCACTCCGATGGTTTGGCGGCACAGTGGGATTTAAACCGCTACCCGGGTTTGGCTGCGAGACATCCGGCTTTAATTGCAGCCGTACTCTACCGAGACTTTAAACGCACTCGCGATGACATGACTGTTGTAGTAGCCAAGGTAAGACAAGCAGCTTGAGAATATTTCCTAACAAGCATGAAACTGTAGGCGAACTATAAATCACGATCGTCATGAGTGATTTCCCGATCGACAATCCCCAATGCTTCAATGCGAAAATGGCATGATTTACCCAATTCTGACAACGGAAGTCCGCTTTGAACAAGACATCGTACAAGTACGCCAAAGAGCTCGCCAAATAGGCGCATTGTTGGGATTCGATTCCCAAACACAAACGCGCATCGCGACAGCCGTTTCCGAAATTGCTCGCAATGCTTTTAAATATGCAGGTGGTGGTAAAGTAGAATTTTTTGTGGAAGGGGAATCGCCACAGGTTTTTCGGACTCGGATTTCTGATAGCGGGCCGGGAATTGCTGATTTAGCGCAGGTTTTAGGCCCCAATTTTCGATCGCAAACTGGTGCGGGCCTCGGTTTAGCAGCAGCAAAGCGGTTGATGGATGAGGTGCAAATCGATTCGGCGCGCGATCGCGGGACGGCTGTACAATTAATCAAGCAGTTTTCTAAGCAGATGCCTGCGCTGAGTGCGATCGAGCTCAACAAATTACTTGATAAACTAGCGCGCCAAATTCCTGAAGATCCCTATGCGGAAATTCAGCAGCAAAATCAAGAATTGCTGCGAACTTTAGACGAACTCCGCCAGCGTCAAGAAGAACTCGTACAATTAAATCAAGAATTAGAAGATACGAATCGCGGAGTCGTCGCACTTTATGCCGAATTGAACGATAAAGCCGAATCTCTCCAGCGAGAGGGCGAACTCAAAACCAGCTTTCTCTCCAACATGAGCCACGAGTTTCGCACTCCGCTAACGACAATTCTCAGTATTTCCGAAATCTTGTTAAATCGCATCGACGGAGAACTTTCGCCCGAACAAGACAAGCAGTTAAATTTTATTCGCAAATCTGCCGAATCTCTCGCAGAACTTGTTAACGATTCCTTAGATTTAGCCAAGGTGGAAGCCGGAAAAGTAACGGTTCGCGTGGCTGATTTTGAAGTCGAAGATTTGTTCAGCGCGCTGCGCGGAATGATGCGCCCCCTGCTACCACAAAACTCGCCCGTCAGTCTAATTTTTGAAGTGCCTTTGGAACTACCAACTCTTACCACTGATGAGGGAAAAGTTTCTCAGATTTTGCGTAATCTGATTTCTAATGCGCTGAAATTTACCGAAGCGGGAGAAGTCAGAGTTGCGGCCGAAATGGGAAAGGGGGGAATGGTTACTTTTTCAGTGGCTGATACGGGTATTGGAATTCCAACCGCCGACCAAACGCGGATTTTTGAAGAATTTGTTCAAGTGGAAAATCACTTGCAGAAGGGGGTGAAAGGCACAGGATTGGGATTGTCTCTGTGTAGAAAAATGGCTGAATTTCTGGGGGGGAGTATTAAAATAGAAAGTTCGCCCGGGGTGGGTTCGACTTTTTTGGTGAATTTGCCGATCGCCTATGCTGGAGATTCAGAAGTATCTGCGGAAATCTCGGAATCTCAACCAGAGGAAACAGGGCGGGCGATCGAGAATTTGCGATCGGCTGCGCGCGATCGGGCACCAAAAGTTGCGATCGTGAAAGAGCAAAAGAGTTTTTCGCTATTTGGTGAAAGACTTGCGGGCAGAAATCCATTGTACTGCGACGTGCGCCGCCAACGATGGTGAAGTTCCGAGGTATGGATATCTTGTTCGATCGATTACCATAACCAAAATGGTTTGTAGTGCGCCTCCCATTCCGCAGCAGGAGAGCGGACTGAAGTCCTTACTGCGAACCGTTTGTAGTGCGGTTAATCGAGCCGACACGATAGGAAACCGCGTTTACAAAAACGAAGTTTCTTTAATTTGCAACAGCATTTAACCCTTGTGCTGTAAAATGTATGCGTTCTCAGTAGTAACCGTAGGGTGCGTCGCCATTCACAATCCCTAAAAAAAATCGACAATTTCATAGCGACGCACCAGTGCCATCCCTCGCCGAGTGTAAACAAACCCAATAATTATATTGTAGCCAAACTTTTTTGAAATAATATAAGGTGCGTCGCTGTGAGATTGTCGCTCTTGATGCAAGGGCTTGTCGGTGGCGACGCACCCTACGAATACTTTGGCATGATTTTTAATAGTTAGTATTAGCTTTAGTCTCGATTTAAAAAACAATGAAACAGTAGCCCCGCGCTCCCAACCCACACATAATCAGCCCTTCCCAATTCTAAAATCCCAAATCCAAAATCTAAAATCGCATGACTTTCATTTCCCTTCAATATGCCCTGTTTCTATTAGTTTTGTTCGTGGCTTACTGGTTGGTTCCCCTGCGGTGGTGGCGGCTGTTTGTCATGCTGGCGGGAAGTCTGATTTTTTATGCTTCGCTGCAAATTTGGTATATTCCTCTGCTGTTAATCGGTGTTGTGTTTAATTACTGCTTGGCGATGGCGATCGGGGAACCTTTGGATTGGCGGATTGCTAATGAATCTTGGAATCGCCGGCGCTTGTTGGTACTGTGGCTGGGAATAGGGCTGAATGTTTTGCTGCTGCTGGGTTTTAAGTATGTACCTTTTTTCTTGAATTCGATCGGCACTTTGTTAAATTGGCCTGTTGCTTTAGACGGTGCTAACTGGGTAAAAACTCACGTCATCGCACCCCTGGGATTGAGTTTCTTTTGCTTTGAGTGCATTGCTTATTTGATTGACGTGTACCGAGGCGCGCCGGCTGCTACTTCGCTGCTGCACTTTGCTGCTTACAAGTTGTTTTTTGCGAAACTGATTTCCGGGCCGATTACTCGCTATCATAACTTGATATATCAACTGAAATCCCAGAAATTTCCGACGCCCGATCGCATTTCTGAGGCCCTTTGGACGATCGCCTTTGGTGCAGTAAAAAAAGGTCTTTTCGCCGACAACTTGGGAATTTATGTCGATTTAAGTTTTACCAACTTGCAGCGCGCGGGTAGCGAGGATTTGTGGCTGGCGATTTTTGCTTACGGGCTGCAACTTTATCTCGATTTTAGCGGCTACGTTGACATGGCGCGCGGTACTGCTTTGCTGTTGGGTTGGTACTTACCACCAAATTTTGATTTTCCTTATTTTAGTACGAGCATCGCTGATTTTTGGCGGCGCTGGCACATGACTTTGGGGGATTGGCTGCGGAATTATTTGTATTTTCCCTTGGGAGGTTCGCGCGTTGGTTTGTGGCGCACTTGTTTCAATTTGTCTCTCGTCATGTTAATTGCGGGAATTTGGCACGGTGCAGCTTGGGGATTTATAGTGTGGGGGGGTTTGCACGGTTTGGCTTTGGCGGTGCACCGGGTGACGGATGTGACTTTTAAGAAGTTGCGGATCGACTTTTTGTGGGAAAATCCGATCGGAATGGCAATGGGTTGGCTGTTAACTCAAACAATGGTTTTTGGTAGTTGGATATTTTTCCGGCTTCCCGATTTAAAGAATTCGGGATGGGCGATTTCGCATTTGTGGGGACATCCTGCTGATGTGCAGTTTTCGCATAAAGTTTATGTGGAAGCTTTGGGCTTGGAAAGAATACATTTAACTTGGATGTTGGCTGCTGTGGCTGCTGCTATGCTGGGGAATTATATTTTGAGTCGGGGTTTGAAGTTGGAGTTAAATTGGCCGGTGAAATTGGTATTAGTGCCGCTTTGTTTGTATGCGGTTTGGGTGTTGGCGCCGGAAGGCGGTTTACCTTATATTTATTTCGATTTTTAGGAAACGTGGCGGTTGAAACCGCGTCTATACATACAAAACCCACCTCCGTGGGTTGAAGAAAATGTTGTACAAACAAGGTTTTAACCGCCGGGTTATAGCTGATAGGAACACCAGTCACTCCAGCTACCGACATAGAGTTTAGCATCGGGAATTCCGGCGATTTCTAAGGACAGTAAATTTACGCAAGCTGTCACGCCGGAACCGCAGTAAACGATGATTTCTTCGGCTTTTTCTAATTCCGTCCATCGCTGTTTTTGTTCGGAGATCGATCGCACTTTTCCAGTTTCCTCGGTCACCCCTTGCCAAGGGTAGTTGACAGCACCCGGAATGTGGCCTGCAATAGGGTCGATCGGCTCCCGCAAGCCCTCGTATCTCTCACTTTCTCGCGAATCAACCAAAACTGTCTCCGGCAAGTCTTTTCGCTCTTTTACAGCCTCGATATCAACCGCCATATTCGGCTGCAATTGCACTACAAATTTACCATCGCGGGTTTCTGTCCAAGTATCTGTTACCGGATATCCCGCCGCTTTCCAAGCACTGAAACCGCCGTCTAACAAAGCGACTTTGCTGTGTCCCATGTATCGCATCAGCCACCACAAGCGAGACGCAAAAGCTAGTCGCGAATCGTCATAAGCCACGACTAAAGTTTCTGAGGAATTAATGCCGATAGCGCTGAATTTATTAGCTAATTCTGCAATATTGGGCAGCGGGTGTCTGCCGCCGTGGGTGCCAACTACACTCGCCAGATCTTCGTTTAAATCTAAATAGAAAGATCCGGGAATGTGACTTTCTTGATATTGTTTTTGTCCCAATTTTCGATCGGCGAGAGCAAACCGACAGTCTACAATTACCACTTGCGGATTTTCGGTATTGGCGGCCAACCATTCAGGGGAAACGATTAAATTATTGTCATTCATAACTATTCAAATTTGTGCTAGGACATCTCTCGGTAATTCATAAATACCCAAGAAAGCAGAATATCTCGGCTAATTCTTAGGTATGTAGTTGCGCTTTAGCGCTCTTTGAGATATATAGGAAAGAGCGCTTGAACTAGGCTAATTCTTAGGTATGTAGTTGCGCTTCAGCGCTCTTTGAGATATATAGGAAAGAGCGGCTTTAGCGCTCTTTGAGATATATAGGAAAGAGCGCTTAATCTAGGCTAATTCTTAGGTATGTAGTTGCGCTTCAGCGCTCTTTAAGATATATAGGAAAGAGCGCCCAAGCGCAACAACGTACCTTTCGTTCTCCGGTTCGGCTTTTTGGAAGATCTAGGCTAATTTTTAGGTATGTAGTTGCGCTTCAGCGCTCTTACATATATATAAGAAAGAGCGCCCAAGCGCAACAACGTACCTAATTTATCGAGAAGGATTTGCTTTCTCCGGTTCGGCTTTTTCGGAATTAGCTTTCTTAGGATTAGGTTTTTCGGAGCTTTCTTTTTCGGAATTGGCTTTCTTAGAAGTTGCTTTCTCCGGTTCGGCTTTTTCGGAATTGGCTTTCTTAGAAGTTGCTTTTTCGGCTGTTGCGGGAGTTGGCTCTGGGGGAGGTGGATTTACTGCTGATTCTTGAGCGTAAAGCAGATATTTTTGATACTCGATTACTTTTGTCTGAGCTAGTTCGTGGTTGGCGCTGGACACGGGTACTCTTCTCATCAACGATACCGCTTCTTGCCAGCGATCGACAACGATCGTCCAATCTTCCTTCGTTTTTGCCGATCGCCCTAACTCTGCTGCTTTGAGGGCGCTGTTAACGGCTTCTCGAAAGGTATCCGGTACTCTTGCTACATTGGCAGTTTCATCTGGATTCTTCAGAGCAGTTGCTGGCGGCTCGTTTAACATCTTACTGACAAATGCCACCACGGCGATCGCCAACAAACCCGTTACCAGCCCGACGACAATGAAAGTCGATCGCAATCGGTTCTCAAATGCAGCCAATTCCGGCGATTTCTCCTCATCCATATCTGTACTCTCTCTTTCTGTGCGATCGTCCATATTAGCAACATTAGCAACCGCAATATTAGGGACAGATTCTCCCGCAAAGCTTTGTGGTTCCAAAATGCTGCTCTCCAAACTAAACTCTTGACTCCAAGCAGCCCCAATCTCACCGCTTTCTCGCCCCTCAACCTTCACTTTGCGAATCGAATTCGGCTGCAAATCCGTCAGTTTTTCACGGACAAAATCAACTAATGTATCTTCTATCGGTAGTTGCTCTGCCTCCAGAATTACATCCAAACAGTCGCCGTCGAGATTCGCGGAGGCTGCGATCCCTTCAGATGGCAACTGGCTGTTGAGCCAAGATGCGATCGCCTGTGGATTTCCCTGCTTGGCAAGTTCCTGAAAATTAAGCTCTGTCATAGCTGGACACCTGATAATGCAGAAAGGAAGGAAGAAGGAAGAAGGAAGAAGGAAGAAGGAAGAAGGAAGAAGAAAGTCGGAAGAAGGAAGAAGGAAGGAGGAAGAAGCAACTAATAGTTTTTTTGAGTTAAAAACACCATAACTGAAATTCAACGAATAGTATAATCTATCTCGGTAAATTCAAGCTCAAAGATGCAAATTATCACCCTCGCTCCCCCTCGCATCTCTTGGGGAAGGACTGAAGTCCTTACTACGAAACGAACTCAGGTTTGATCGTTCGGACTTCAGCCCTCAGAAATTCGATCTCGGGCGCGCAACTCCAAGATACCGCAAGCATCGCCCCTCAAACCGACATCAGGCTGCAAAAAGACTTGCCGCGCCCGGATTCGAGATTGGAGATTAAAAAATTGTGCGATCGCAGTGCCATCGACGGACAGCGAGTGATATCATCATTTAGTCAATTTTTTATAGCAAATAGCTCGATCGCACAATGATAGCAATAGCAATTTTAGCTGCTGGACGCGGCACGCGCATGAAATCTGACTTGCCCAAAGTTCTCCACGAATTGGGTGGTCGATCGCTAGTTGAGCGAGTCCTCCAAAGTTGTCAAGAAATAGAAATTTCCCGGCGACTTGTCATAGTCGGTTATCGAGGTGAACTCGTTAAACAATCTCTGATGGAAGCTCATGAAAAATCGGACAATTCTCAATTTCCTCCCCTAGAATTTGTCGAACAAACCGAACAATTGGGAACCGGTCACGCCATCCAGCAATTGCTGCCTCACTTAAAGGGATTTCCAGGAGATTTGCTGGTATTAAATGGGGATGTACCTTTGCTGAGGGCAGAAACTATCAAACAATTGATGGCAATTCACCAACAGCACCAAAACTCTGCTACTATATTGACAGCTAATTTGCCGAATCCTCAAGGATATGGGCGAGTATTTACTGACAGTCAAAACTTAGTCCAGCAAATTGTCGAAGACCGCGATTGTACAACAACTCAAAAGCAAAACCAGCGAATCAATGCAGGTGTTTATTGTTTTCACTGGCCGCATTTAGAGAAAATTTTGCCAGATTTGAAAGCAGACAATGACCAAAAAGAATATTACCTAACTGATACGGTAAGTATTCTCTCTCCCGTGATGGCGGTGGATGTTGAAGATTATCAAGAAATCTTGGGAATTAACGATCGCAAACATTTAGCCACAGCTTCCGATATTTTGCAAGCGCGGGTAAAGGATAAGTGGATGAAAGCGGGCGTGACGCTGATCGATGCCAACAGCATCACGATCGACGATACCGTAGAGTTGCAGTCGGATGTCGTAATTGAACCGCAAACTCACTTGCGGGGTAAAACTTCGATCGCCTCTGGGAGTCGCATCGGGCCCGGTAGTTTGATTGAAAACAGTCAAATCAAGGAAAACGTGACTGTGCTTTATTCAGTAATTTCTGACAGTATTGTGGCAGAAAATTCGCGAATTGGCCCCTACGCACACCTGCGGGGACACGCGCAAATAGGCGCCAACTGTCGCGTGGGCAATTTTGTAGAATTGAAAAATACTCAAATTGGCGATCGAACTAATGTCGCTCACTTGTCTTATTTAGGCGACGCGACTTTGGGAGAAAAAGTCAACATCGGCGCTGGGACAATTACCGCCAATTACGACGGCAAAAATAAGCACAAAACTCAAATAGGCGATCGTACTAAAATCGGTGCAAACAGCGTGCTAGTTGCACCGATAACTGTGGGGGAAGATGTGACTGTGGCCGCAGGTTCTGCGGTGACGGAAGATGTGCCGAATGATTGTTTAGTAATTGCCCGTTCCCGCCAAGTTGTCAAACCAGGTTGGAAGTTGAAAGATGGAAACAAATAACTAGGTTTGTAGTGAAGACTTTAGCCGACAGAATTTTCACTCTGACTGCAATCATCACTACAAATACTTTCGTGCGATCGCGCGTGGAGGTAGTTGTTAATCGCTTTGGCGATTTCTACTTGCTTGTAAGGGCTCATAGTGTGGGGAAGGGATATGCGATCTCCTCCACTAACTAACAGTCTAACTTGGTACCAAACATCATGATCCCGATCTTTTGTGCGATCGACTTCCACCCCATAAATCTCGAACAGAGAGCGTTTAATTACTTTACGGGCCAACAAACCCCGCCGTTTAACAGTCAAGGTGTTGGAAGTTCCATCGAAGCTGTAGGTTTCTTTATTTCCCAAGGCGATGACTCCGACTCCTGCGAGCAAAAATATGCCTCCTGTCCATCCCAACCAGCGATCGTCTTGGCTTAAGCGCAGCAAGCGAGATTTTGCATTTTTAAGATAAAAATTGATGTCCGAAGCAGCAGCGTCTTTATTCCCCCAGTTAGTCGAGTTAGCACTAAAAGGAACATCGCCAACATTCGTCACAAGTACAACTCTGCTTTTGGAGCCAAATCTTTCTACTTTAGCTCCCTGCAAAGCAGCAAGCTGAATTTCTTGGATGTTCGATCCCAGTAAGTGCGATCGCACCAACTGACAATTTCCTTGTTTTTCGTGCGATCGCTGGCAGCTCAAAGTTGCTGCATGATAGTCAAAAGTCAGCCCGATCAGTCCAAATGTCATTAATAAACAACTAGGGAACCAAAAATCTAATATGCTTTTAGTCTGAATTATTAGTTCCGTTGCTGTGTACTTGATTATTTTCATTTACTTCACCTTTTAAATCCAAAACTGATGTTACAGATCGACTTCCCGACCAGGCTACGTCAAATTGTTAAGTTATATATTATTGGAAGCGATCCTATAGGATAACCCTTTTTATCTTGCTAATAGGCTAGCACTAAAATGTCTAACCGACAACAAATGTCGCGAGTTCACCTGCGGCTGCGTTTCAGATAGCTTTCCGTGATTTAAGGACAGGAATATTAAAAAATATTAATTATCTCATTGGGAGTGAAACGTTAGCTTTCTAGCGCGATCGTACAGGAAGTAATGGCAAACAAAAATGAAGAAAACTTTATAATGTAACAGAATGTAAAGTTTATTGGCGCCTACCTAAGTATCGTTAATTATTGATTTGGGCGATTAGCCCAGAGGGATAGCTGCGCCGCGCGTACTTAAAGTCGCAGGTGCATTCATTTAGTGCGATCGCTTGTCCAAATAGCTGCAAATGGAGTCAGCCATTTTTTGTTGTTTTTGCTTTCTGCTGTTAAAGTACATCTTGGGTTGAGATAACATTAACAGACAAAGATAGTAGCGAATACCTTAATTTTTATATTTTCCAGTACCTACTTCTACTCATAAATCTCGCAATAGAAGTATCCGGTAAAATTATTCACCCACCAACCCCGTTGTTCAACAGTCATTTTACCGAAAGTTTTATCAAAGCTATAGATTTAATTTTTCGCGCTTCCAAACATATTCTAATACCCCCGTCACCACACATATGCTCCCTAATGTCCATAGAAACCAACGATCGTCTTGACTTACATTCAACGATTTGCGATCGGGATTTGCAACAAAATCATTGATTTTATTAGCAATATCATTTTTATCCCCCCAAGCAGTGTAGCCATCCGTAAACGGAATTTCCCCCGATTTGGTTAACAGTTCAACTCTGGTGCTACGCTTCCTACCTGTGGTAACTTTGCCTCCCACTAAATTATCCAGAGATATTTCTTGAATATTTGAACCCAAAAAGCTCCATCCTGTGAGTTTACAATTGCCTTGTTTAGATTCTATGCGTTGGCAACTTAGAGTTGTATTTGTTGCATTAAAAGCCAGCCACAATCCAATGAGAATGAAGGGCAAGCTAGATAACAAGTCCAGCCAGATGTTAGATCTTGTAATTTTTAGTTCATTAAAAGGCGTTCCCTTGAGTTTTTTCATGAGTTCATTTTTTTGATGACACAAAAGCTTGAATAGGTATTTTCTCTATTGTGTCCATTTTATCATGCACAAATTATTTGACAATGCCTCGGGTGCACTTGCTTGGCAAAGATATTGCTTCAGTGCTATGACTGCGATCGCACGTCGAGACATAGCTGCGGATTAAGTCAGCCATTTGGCATTGTTCTGTTACTGAATTGCTTCTCAAACAAATGCGATCGCACCCCAACATCAATAACTCAACATAGTAGCTATAATTTCCCTCGCCATCTTCTATTTCGGCTAATTCGACTGCACAAATATCGCGAATCGATCGTTCGACAACATGATTAAGCGACAAACCCCGTCGTTTAACGGTCATTTTCCCCAAAGTTTTATCAAAGATATAAATTTCAGATATCGCGCCATCCAACAAACACAGGGAGAATAACAGAAATATGCCTCCACCGATCCAGTTGGATGCCAAGATGATCTGCAATAATCCAATTATAATGAAGGGAGAAATTAAGACTAAACCGTCCCAGATGCTAGAGTTTTGAATTATTAGTTTAGTTGGTGTTTGCTTGAGAACTTTCATAAGCTTATCCTGTTATTTTTGAGAACGATCTAAATTACTGATTTCTCTGCTGTACGCAATTTGTTATGCACGGATTATTTAGTCCGGCGGCCGACGAGCGCCATCTTGGTATTGCCAACAGCCTTGACAGCATAAGCATCGCCCGGAAGCACCTGCAAAGCTCTGTTAAAATTGATTAAAGCCGTTTGATAGTCTCTTTGCGCGTAGCAGACATAGCCAAGTTTTATTAATTTTTTAAATTCATCTTTGTTACCGGGTACAGATGCTGCATCAAGTCGAGGAGATGGCTGAGTACCCGGAGATGATTCTTGAGTTGCTGGTGGGTGGGGAAACATCAGTTTGTTGAGTCTAAGTGCATCAATCTTGATAATCTGAACCTCGCTTTCCCATCATTCCCCAATAAGCCACACCGTAAAGTTGAGCAGCCTGCATTGCTTCCTCGTCATAGCCTTGAGCTTTGAACAAAGCCTCGGCCTCTTTGAGATAGCCCATTGCTTGTTCTTTATTGTTGGTTGCATCTTGAACCATCAAAGCTAATCCCAATTTCATGCGAGCATCAGCATCATTAGGATCACTTTTAATTGCTGTTTTCCAGTGGGTAATTTCCTCTTCTATAGTGTCCCATTTGAGTTCGTTAGAGTTATCTGTGGGAAAGCCGTCAAGACCATAATTTCTAATATTCAAGAATGTCGCAATGACTTCGGCTGTTTTGTGCTTGCTTCCTAAACCAGTGCTGAAACTAGAAGTTAGAGGAACACGTCTCTTACCTGAGTTCAACACCAGACATACACGATAGGTATTGCTCTCACTGCTCGACATCTCCTGTATTTCCACGCCTGAAATATCTTGAAGCAGGTGTTTGATAAGTTTCGTTTTGGCAATCAGTGGTTTATGCCGCTTGATAGTCAGATGACCGAGACTTTTATCAAAGGCAATGGTTTCTATCTCGACAAATATCACCAATAGCAAACCAACGACAGCAAATAAATAAAGGAAAAAACTGCCAGAAGACAAACCTCCAAATACGCCTACTAATAAAAAACTTCCCCCAACAAATAGCTGCATCCAAAATGCGAACATTTCTACGAATTCTAGTTTGTCTGATGTTTGTTTCATGATTTTGTGTTGAGTTAATGTTAAGTGAATGTTGATGTGGATTATTTGCTATTTGATTGGGCGATCGCCTTTTTGGTATCTTCAACACCCTTGAGGGCCTCAGCATCGCCGGGATTCGCTTGTGCAGCTCTGTTAAAATTGATTAAAGCTGTTTGATAATCTCCCTTTGCATAGGCTAATTTCCCAAGCTGCATCGATTGATTGAAGTCATATTGTTGACCGCCAACAGTACCAAAACTAGGCTCAGAAGCAGGAGATTGCTCTTGACTTGGTGATGCACCAGCGTTGAAATCAGAAGGAAAAGGAGAGGGTGACTGTTCGCTAGCTCCAGGCATGAACATACCAAGCATCGGCCCAACAGAACTTGCAAGATTTGAAACGAACTGGAAGCCTGCAAATAAATACATTGGCACTACAACAAGCTGCATGAAAAATGTCTTTCTGATTTTTGGATTGCTCCAATTCTTTATATAAAAAAATAATCCAGCAAATGGAACCAGCAAGTAAAGCACTCCCCAAAGATATTCTTCTCGAAAAGCTTGAGTTAATCCCCAGATATTACCAACAACACTTAAAACTAAACCTAGAGCAAAAAATAAGCCGATCGCAATTCCAGACATTTTCTATTTCTCCGCTTGATGTATAGTTGTTTTGCAAACTGTAAAGGTAAGGATTGAAACGCATTTTCAACCCGAAACTCTTTTGGCTGTTTGCTGTGTTAAAAATAGATTAGTGGTGAATCCAGTCCGATCGCGCACAGCGAATGTTAGGATTTTGGTTAGGAATTTGACTAGGAACTCGATCGCGACTGCCACAAATGACACCCTCAAACCTCGATCGACCCGAAGAACCTTTTACACGGGCTACCTACGACTGGGACATCGAAAAGCTCTACAGCGACTTAGCCAATGCCAAACTAGAATTCGCCCCCCACACCCGGAGAGGGCTGACACCCGTGGAAAAAAGGCACTTGTGCGGCTTGCTGTGCGGTTACAGCCCCGCCGAGATGGCGGTACTTCTTAACAAACAAATCAAGGGTGTAGAGGTTGACTTATCCAAAACCTTGTACCGATACATAGAAATATTGACAAATCGACCCCGAAATGCGCTCAAAAATTGGAGGGATGCGATCGACTGGCTGGTAATAGCCGGGTATAAAAAACAACCGAAAACCTCATCCGGCGCAGTTTTAAAAGCCACTCTCCAGCATTCAGACAGCATTCTCTCCGCTGCGATCAGTCCCGACGGACAATTACTAGCAACGGGATCCCACGACAGTACAGTGAAAGTTTGGAGTTTGCACAGCGGGGAACTGCTGCGGACTATTTGCGGACATTCAACCGCCGTGTTGCTAGTTGCTTTCAGCCCCGCTAGCAAAACGCTGCTGACGCGATCGCGCGCGGGTACAGTCAAACTGTGGAACCTGCAAAATGGAGAACAGATGAAGCGTTTAGCAGACGTACACCGCCACGAATCTGTCGCTGTGAGTCCCGACTGGCAAATTTTGGCGATCGGCACCACCTGCGGCACTGTCAAGCTGCAACACCTCAACAGCGGCCAACTGCTGCAAGTTTTGAAAGGCTATCAAGGAGATGACATAAGTGCGATCGCCCTGAGTCCCAACGGCAAAATGTTAATAGCCAGCGGGCTGAATGCAACCAGCGGTTTCTGTCGCGCTACCGTGACTTTGTGGGAATTACCGGGGGGAGAAGTGCGGCGAACATTTGGTAGCGAAAATTATGTAGCAATTACTCCAGACAGCCAAATTCTAGTCTGTCATTCCAACAAAACGATCGCCCTGTGGGATTTGGAAACAGGCGAATTATTGCATTCGGTGCAAACCGGAATTCGCATCACTTCCGCCGCTGCCATTAGCCCCGACGGGAAATACTTTGCTGTGGGCTGTTTTGACGGTACTGTTAGGCTTTGGAATTTGCGCGGCGAATTGCTGCACGCTTTGGAGGGACATTCGGGCCCGGTGTCGGCGGTGGCGATCGGGCAGTTGGGCGACACTCTGGTTAGCGGTAGCGATAATGGTACAGTTAAAGTTTGGCAGTTGCGAATTTAAGATCGTTGAGGTGAATGGTGATGATTAAATTATTATAGTATAATTGATTTAAGGTTTTTTAGAGGGGCCCAGACAATGAACGTTACCCTAAAACCCGAACAAGAAAATTACGTGCGATCGCAATTACAAGCTGGCAACTATGACAGCGTTCAAGAACTAATTAGCGAAGCATTACCACTGCTAGAAGAAAGAAATCGCGCATTGAAACAGCAGCGTCTGGCAGCACTCAGACAAAAAATTGCTAGCGGTACTGAGCAAATTGCTCAAGGAAAAGTGACGGTGAAGTAGTTTGGGAGCATCTCAGTTTTGCATTTACAGTGCTGTCCCCGCTCGCGTGCTTTTATACGCTTTGCTGTGCGGGGACAGCACTGTGAAGAAAAAATGCTTCTTGCAAAACTGAGATGCTCCCAGTAGTTTTTGCCAGATTGCAGGAAAAAATTCGCTTAATTTCTGAGTCTGGAGCCGGAATGAGTCGGCGATCTTTGCTAAACTAGATTCAGAGCTAATACAAAAACTATGATAACAGCACCTGCCGGATGGAAACCCCGCCACATCTCTGACAAATACAAAAAAACTCCGATTTCTCCCGAAGAGAAAGCAAAACAAAAAGCTGAAAGCCAAGTGCGGTGGCAGCGCTGTCGCCCGATTTTTGAACGAGTCCGCGACGAACTCATGGCGACTCACTACAATTGGTACGTTGTTATCGATCCTGATAGTGGCGAATATTTTGTTGAGAAAGATCAACTCGTCGCTTTTGGGAAGCTGTTAACAAATTCTCCCCAAAAACTAATGGTTGTTCGGCGCTTGAATGAGACCGGAGTTTGTGGCAGTATTTTATGATTCAAGGAAAGTTTGATGAAGAGACAAATCAACTATTTTTTGAAATAAGTTTGGTAGCGGCTGATGGGGAAGTCATATTTGCGGATGCGCTTCTAGATACGGGATTCAGCGGTTGGTTGGCGATAAACAGCCAAGATTTAGATTTTAATTGGCTGCTTGTAGATGATGAATACCCCATGAAGACTGCACGAGGAGAAGGTACTTTTAATATTTATATCGGCACTGTGCAAATTGACGGTCAAGAATTTAATATTCCTGTGGTAGCAGGAGATGAGATACCAGAAATTATCATCGGGATGGAATGGCTGAAAACTAAACGGTTAGTGGTAGATTTGGCGGCGGGAATCCTGACTTTGGGGTGAAGTTTTTGGCTCGTTACGGGATAGCTACCGTTCGTTTTAATATCAAGTCCGAATCGGAACGAGGCTACCGGACATGATATTAAACTAACGCCGATCGAGATTCCCGACAACTCCTGCGAAGTCGGGAATCTAAACCACCGCTTCTATGCAAATTTAAGCAACAAAAACTAACGTTCCCTTGTTTGTTTCCAAAGTATCGCCCATTTCCGTACCGTTGTGAAAAGCACCGAGAATGATCTCGCTAGTTTTGCCGATCGCGATCGCACCATTAGCATCAATCCCGATCGCACCAAAATCCCGTTTGCGATCGTCAGCTTCCGCAAAAGAACGCTCAAAAGCAGCTTTCAAACTCAAACCATCCGTTACCCGAATCACAATTCGCGCCGCCAAACACTCATCCATGATGTGCTCGCCGATACCCGTACAGCTAACCGCCGCATTGCCCGTCGCATAATTTCCCGCAGGCATTGCGGAGTCGCTAACCCGCCCGATGCGCTCAAAACCCTTGCCGCCAGTCGAAGTTCCAGCAGCCAAGCGTCCCTGAGTATCCAAAGCTACAACGCCGATGGTGCCAACACCCGCAGGTTCCGCGACCACATTAGCCATTGCTCTGTTAAAATTGCCTTGGCGTTCCTGCATCCACTCGTGCAACCGCAAATCCGTCATCGGATCGTAAATCGGTAAGTGAAGTTCTCGCAGCAATTCCGCCGCACCGTAATCAGATAATACGCGATCGTCCGAAGTCTGCAAAAATTGAGCAAGTTCGATCGGATTTTGAACGCGAGCCACATTAATCGTGCCACTGAAACGCTGCGCCAAACCGTCCATCAGCGAAGCACTCATCCGAATTTGCCCGTCCGACTGTACCACAGAACCCGTACCCGCATTAAATCGCGGGTCATCTTCCAACAACCGACAGCCCTGCACTACTGCATCTACGGCACTTGCGCCATTTTTCAGCAGCGGATACACTGCCTCCAAAACATCGTAAAGCGACTTCCGCACCGCTTCAATTCCGCCCTTGCTTTGCAGACAACTACCGGCACCGCCGTGAATAACTAGCTTTGGTTGCACCTGTTGCGATGCCATACTTCTAACCGTGAAATTTTTCCTTTGCAATCTTAGCCTCAGTTTGGCAAATGGCAAGACATTCTTAATTTTCTGTGCTATTACGGCGGCGGCGACAGCGATCCGAGCAGTATTTCACCTCATCCCAGCAGTCGGCCCATTTTTTGCGCCAAGTAAAAGGTCGATCGCACACCGGACACATCTTAGTCGGTAAATCGGACTTCAATCGTTGCTTTGCCATGCTAATTTTGACAGTAGGTAAATTAACTATAGTCTTTCTTAATTATTTGAGGGAATGGGGAATCGGGAATCGGGAATCGGGAATCGGGAATCGGGAATCGGGAATCGGGAATCGGGAATGGTTACTGGTTACTTGTTACTTGTTAGTGATTTTTCTAATAGCCAATGCCCAATTACCAATTACCAATTACCAATTACCAATTACCAATTACCAATTACCAATTACCAATTACCAATTACCAATGCCCCATGCCAACATCCGAATCGTCTTAGTCGAACCCGCAGGGCCCTTAAATGTGGGATCTGTAGCCCGCGTGATGAAAAATATGGGTTTGCACCAATTAATTTTGGTGAATCCCCAGTGCGATTATTTAGGGGAAGAAGCCCGGTTGATGGCTGTGCGCGCCGCCTCAATACTAGAAACGGCGATAGTAGTTGAGAGTTTGCCGGCTGCTTTGGTAGGATGTGTCAGGGCGATCGCAACGACAGGAGATGATGGTCGATCGCACCCAATGCCACTAGAAGCACCCGCAGATGCTTTACCTTGGTTATTAGAAGCCCCCAGCGCCCTAATTTTTGGTCGAGAAGATTGTGGATTGACTAACGCCGAATTAAACCGCGCCCAGCGCTTGATTCGGATTCCCAGCAGCGATGCTTACACTTCCTTAAATCTCGCTCAAGCTGTAGCTATTTGCTGCTATGAATTGTATCTGGACGAAGTCCGAGGGAAGAAGGAAGAAGGAAGAGGGAAGAAGGAAGAGGGAAGTTCGGCAACAGATTCTGTAACGGATGTAACGGATACAAGGAATCAGGAAGAGGGAATATTTTCCCAATCCCCCCCTCTCCCCCTCTCCCAATCCCCCCCTCTCCCAATCCCCCCCTCTCCCCCTCTCCCCAACAGTGCTCCGTTGGAACAGTTGGAGGGATACTACCAGCAACTAGAAGGGCTGCTGCTGAAAATTGGATATTTGCAGCCGCACACAGCAGCAAGTCGGATGGAAAAATTTCGGCGTTTGTACAACAGGGCTTATCCGACAGTGGATGAAGTCGCCATGCTGCGGGGCGCGATTCGTCAAACAGAATGGGGATTGAAAAGTTATCCGCGATCGCCAGTTTCTGATACTCTGGATGGGGCGTTGCCGGAAAATCCAACGGATAGCTAGGTGTCGTGGTATTAGAAACCGGGTTTCTTGCCGGGAAATTACCTTAAAGCGTAGGTTTTTAGTCAAGAAACCCGGTTTCTTGGGTGACAATTGGGTGCAGGGGTGCGTGTGGAGTAAATCTAAAATCTAAAATCTAAAATCTAAAATCTAAAATCGATTGGCTGTTAAGCTAAAAAATCTTAAACTTGAAATTTACAGTGCAGAAGGAGTAAGACGTGGCAGAGCGGTTTCCCAAACGATCGATATTATCAGTGATGTCCTCGATAGCCTCTGCCAACTCCGGCCCGCAGCCGCCTCAATCCGGCACAGCAAGCGAGTCTGGCAAATCCGGCCGCCGTCGCCCTCCCCAACAGCCAAACAGCAATTCCGAAATTCCCACATCAGAAACTGCGACTTTCTCACCACAACCAAGCCGCAGCAAGAGAAGTAGAGCCAATTCTCCCGCACCTACCTCCGAAGAATTGAGCGCGCAGGACTTTTTGTCCAATCCCCAATCAGCAATTAATCCCAGAAAACCCAGAAGCAGCAAAACCACCAAAATTGGGGAGGCGAAGAGTCGCCAACCTCGCAAAAAAGGCCTCGCTGCTGTCGATATGTTCGCTTTTCCTGAACCGACTTCCCCTGTCAGCACTCGGGCCAGCAATCCCATCAGCGAACCCGAAACGACAACTCCTCCCCCAGCCCGTAAAAGTCGAGCCAGCGCACCACCAGAGAGCATTCCAGACCCGGTAACAGCCCCCAAGGTCAAAAAAGCCCCCGTGCCGAAACCGCGCCCGCAAGCGAATCAGAGACCGGGCAAACGCTCTGCAACTGGGAACGTGCCACCGTTGGTATATGCTACTCGGTTGCTGATTTTGGGAGTTGGGATGGCGGTGATTTGCGGTACGCTGCTGTCAGTGGTGAATGCTGTGAGTCGATCGGGCGTAGCGACACAGGAAACCCCCGCAGGCCAGAAAAACCCAGCCGATAGCGCAGTTGCCGCACCCGCCACCCCAGAAGCATTGCAACTGAATCAAGAAATAGCAGCTTTGAAAACAGAAGTTCAGGTGATAGCAACGGAAAATGCCACTTTGACAGCGGGAATATTTCTAGTTGATTTAGATACAGGAAGCTATGTAAATTTTAACGGCGATGCTCCTTTTGCTTCAGCGAGCACGATAAAAGTGCCAATTTTAGTAGCTTTTTTCCAAGCAGTAGATGAAGGCAAAATCCAGTTAGATCAAGTGCTGACGCTGAAACCGGAACACATTGTCGGCGGTTCTGGGGATATGCAAGACGACGCACCGGGTGAAAAATATTCGGCTTTGGAAGTTGCGAAAAAGATGATTGTTGTCAGCGACAATACCGCGACAAATATGATGGTTGAGTTGCTGGGAGGTGCGGAGGTTTTAAATCAGCAATTTGCCAACTGGGGATTGAGGGCGACGGTGCTGCACAATAAGTTGCCAGATTTGGAGGGAACGAATACTAGCAGCCCGAAGGATTTGATAAATATTATAGCTCAAGTCGATCGCGGAAATTTGGTTTCTGTCAAATCGCGCGATCGTATTTTGCAAATCATGCGGCAAACTAAAAACGATTCTTTGCTACCGAGAGGCTTGGGCGAAGGAGCAGTGATTGCTCACAAAACCGGCAACATTAATACAATGCTAGCCGATGCGGGGATGGTAGATTTGCCAAACGGCAAGCGTTATTTAGTAGCGGTGATGGTGAAGCATCCGCCGGAAACCGAGAAGCCAGCTCAAACATTGATTCGGGATATTTCTAAGATGAGTTACCGCTATTTAAACGACGGGGAAACACCCGCCGAGTCCAAAGTGAAAATCAAAAATTAATTGATTCACCCTAAAATATGTTTAAGGAAAACCGGGCGAATGGAATTCGCGTCTACACAAACAAAACCCGCCTCCGCGGGTTGAAGAAAATCGGGCGAATGGAATTCGCCGTCTTCTCTATTCCGGGCCAGTTAGCGCAAGTCCCGTAGAGTTTACAAACTATAAATGAGTTTGTATTATGAAACTAACCACCCGACTTGCTTGTTTGCTAGCACTCTCAACCTTAGCCGTGGGAGTCTCCCCCGCCTTCAGCAATCCCCTTCGCTCTTCTCAAAGTGAATTCACGGATATTACAGTTACTTCCAATAATATCGAACTGAATCGAGCGAAAAACCTAGCCCGTCAAGCAGCAGAGAATACTAACGGCGGTTTGGGCGAATATCGAGCCGAAGCATCGATGCACGGCGCATCAGCCGAATCGCCTTTTGTTGACAATGGTGACGGTACTTGGACATTTACTTTTCAAGGTTACAAACCCGGTTCATCTGTCTATACGGTTGAGACAGTTGTGACTGTTTCCCAACATGGCAGAATCACAGTTAATTACAACGGACGCATTCGTAGCTCAAGCCGATTTTAGAAACACCAGGACTCTTCTAGGTATGTAGTTGCGCTTTAGCGCTCTTTCATCCTAATATAAGAAAGAGCGCTGAAGCGCAACTACGTACCTTTTTGATTTGAGGTATGTTGTTGCGCTTTAGCGCTC